>NZ_CM002285.1:356027-357775 GCF_000497445.1 Streptomyces roseochromogenus subsp. oscitans DS 12.976
CGAGGTGCCCCGCGTCGCCGGCCGGCTGGCTGCCGCGGGTGGCGCCCTGCTGCCGCTGCCGCTCCCGCGCGGCACCGATCCGCCGACGCTGCTGCGGCCCGGCGGGTCCGTCTCCTTCACGCCCCTGGTGACGACGTACGGCACACCGGCGTACGCGGACCTCGACCCCTCGTGGCCGGCGGGCCTCGCCTACGTCGCGATGTTCGGGATCATGTTCGGTGACGTGGGGCACGGGGCCATGCTGGTGCTCGGCGCGCTCGCGCTCCGTCTCGGGTGGCCCCGCCGGTTCGTCCGGCTGAGGCGGCTATGGCCCCTTCTGGCCGGTGCGGGCATCGCCGCCATGCTCGCGGGCGCCGCCTACGGGGAGTTCTTCGGCCCGACCGGGCTGCTGCCGGTGCTGTGGCTGAGCCCCTTGGACAGTCCTGCGCGCCTGCTGGCCGCCTCCGTGGTCTTCGGAGCGGGACTGCTCGCGGTCGCGCATGCCGCCGGCGCGGTCAACCGGGTGCGTGGGAACGGCTGGGCGGCGGCACTGTTCGCGGCATCCGGCTGTGCCGGGCTGCTGTTCTACCTGGGGCTCGCCCTGGCTGCGGCCGGTCTGCTCGTGCGTCGGCCGCCGGTGGCCGTCATCGGGGCCACCGGCGCCCTGGCCGGGCTGGCGCTGGTGGCCCTCGGCCTGTTCCGGGCCACGGCGGGCGGCGGCGCGGGATACGCCGAGACGGCTGTCCGGCTGTTCGACATCGTCGTACGCACCGGCACCAACACCCTGTCGTTCGCCCGGCTCGCGGCCTTCGGCCTCACTCACGCGGCGCTCGCCGACCTGGTGTGGCGCGGCACCACGGGACTCGCCGGGCGCGGTGCCGCAGGAGTCGTCGGAGCCGTGCTGCTGTTCACCGTGGGTACGGCCGTCTCGTTCGGCCTGGAGGCCCTCGTGGCCGGGGTGCAGGCCTTGCGGCTCGACTTCTACGAACTCTTCTCCCGGCTCTTCGAGGCGGAGGGCCGCCCGTTCCGTCCCTGGCACGTTCCCCCGGCGGAACCTGCCGACCGCGTTACGAAGGTGATCCCATGCTCACCTGGCTGATCGTCCTGCCGGTCCTGGCCACGGTGCTCGGCGCCGTCCGGCCGCTGCGCCGCCGCCGGACCAGACACGCCTTCCGCTGGCTGCTGGCCACGAACCTGGCGCTGCTGGGCGGCGCCTGTGTCGTCCTGGCCACGGCACTCGCGGGCCCCGCGCAGGCGTCGGCGCAGGCCACGGCGTCCGGCGGGGTCAACGGGTCCGCTCTGGTCGGGGCGGCCATCGCGGTGGCCGGCGCCTCCATCGGCGCCGCGATCGCCGTGGCCTACACCGGCGCCGCGGCGCTGGCGGCGCTGAGCGAACGGCCCGAGATGTTCGGGCGTGCGATGGTGATCGTCGGACTCGCGGAGGGCATCGCCGTGTACGGACTGGTGGTCGCGATCCTGCTCATCGGAAAGGCCTGACCATGGGCACGGTGGCCGCCATCGGGGCATGGACCAGCGTGTGCGGGCTGGCCCTGGCCGGAGTCGAGGTCCGCGTGGCGGAGGATCCGGAAGCCGTCCGCCGGGCCTGGCGTGAGCTTCCCGGCACGGCCGCTCTCGTGATTCTCACGGCCGAGGCCGCCGAAGCGCTGGGGACCGAGACCATGACTCCCGGCCCATCCCGGCCGCTGACGGTGGTGACGCCCCGATGACCGCGCCGGTCGACGCGTTGGACCCCGTGCGCGCGGAGTTGC
>NZ_CM002285.1:358076-406120 GCF_000497445.1 Streptomyces roseochromogenus subsp. oscitans DS 12.976
GTACCGCGGGCCCGGCTCGCGGAGACGGCACGAGCCATGCTGGGCGCGCAGGCACGGGTCTCGGCTGTCGCAGGGGGCGGGGTGACGGCCGAGGTGCCCGGCCGCCGGGTCGATCTGTCGGCGGACGCCCTCGCCGACCGCGCCCTGGACCGGCTGGGCGCGCGGGCCGAGACGCTGTGGGGGCCACCGTGACCGCGGGCGGCATCCAGGGAGCAGACGCCGAACCGGCACTCTCACGAACGGACGGCGCAGCGCGCCCACGGATCCTCCGGGTCGCCGGCCCCCTCGTGGAGATCGCCTGCCCCGCCTCGGTCGCCATGCACGACCTGGTGATGCTGGGCGCCGCCCGGCTGCCGGGCGAGGTGGTCGCCATCAAGGGCGATACGGCCACCGTCCAGGCGTACGAGTACACCGGCGGGCTCGCCCCCGGACATCCGGCGGAGCCCCAGGGCCGGCCGTTGTCCGTACGGCTGGCCCCGGATCTGCTGCGCGGTGTGTTCGACGGTCTGCTGCGGCCCTTGGCCTGCGCCGGTGACCTTCTGACGAGCGGATCCAACGCGGCGCCGGACGAGCGTAGTTGGCCGTTCACTCCACATGTCGCCGAGGGCGCACTGGTCTCGGCCGGGGACCTTCTGGGGGAGATAGGAGCGAGCGTGTCGCTCCGCCTCCTGGTGCCTCCGGACCTCTCGGGCACGGTGACCCGGATCGCGGCGGCGGGTGATCACTCCCCGGACACCGTACTCGCCGTGGTGGGCGGGCAGGAGGTGCGCATGGCACAGTCCTGGCCGGTGCGCACGCCGCGGCCGGTCGCGGAGCGACTGCCGGCGGACCTGGCGCTGCACACCGGGCAGCGCGCCGTCGATCTGCTCTTCCCGGTGGCCCGCGGCAGTACGGTCGCCGCGCCGGGCGGCTTCGGCACCGGGAAGACCATGCTGTTGCAGCAGATCGCCAAGTGGTGCGACGCCGACGTGATCGTCTACGTCGGCTGCGGCGAGCGCGGGAATGAAATGGCGGACGTCATCGCGGAGTTGGCGGAGCTGACCGACCCCCGCACCGGAGGACGCCTGGCCGATCGCACGGTGACCATCGCGAACACCTCCAACATGCCGATGATGGCCCGCGAGGCGAGCGTGCACACGGGTGCGACGGTGGCCGAGTACTTCCGCGACATGGGCTTGGACGTCGTGCTCATCGCCGACTCGACCTCCCGTTGGGCGGAGGCACTGCGTGAGTTCGCCTCCCGGATGGGCGAACTCCCTGCCGAGGAGGGCTATCCGGCGGGGCTCGCCTCCCGACTGGCCGCGTTCTACGAGCGGGCCGCCACTGTGCGCACCCTGGGCGGTGCGACCGGCTCCGTCACGGTGATCGGTGCCGTGTCCCCGCCGGGCGGCGACCGCACCGAGCCGGTCACCGCGCACACCGAACGCTTCGTACGGTGCCTGTGGAGCCTGGACCGCGACCTTGCCTACGCCCGCCACTACCCCGCCGTCTCCTGGGCGGAATCCTTCTCTCGGGACGCCGCCGCACTGACCGCCTCCCAGGCCCGGGCCGGTGACCCGGGGTGGGCCGAGCGGCGCGGACGGGTGGCACGGCTGCTCGCGGAGGCGGACCGGCTCGCCGATCTGGTGGAGTTGGTGGGCATCACGGCGCTGCCGCCACGGGAGCGGGTCAGCGTGCTCGCGGGGCGGCTGCTGCGCGAGGCCGTGATCCAGCAGAACGCACTGTCATCGGCAGATGCCTACAGCGCCCCCGAGAAGACCACCGTACTCGTCGAAGCTGCGCTGACGGTGATCGACCGCTGTCTGGAACTGGTGGACTCCGGCGCTCCGGCGGACACGGTCGAGGCAGTGGACTTCACGCCGCTCCTGCGCGCCCGTGAGACCGCGGGCCCCGCCGAGACCGCTCCGGTGGCAGCCGCACGGGACACCGTGCTGGATCGGCTCAAGGCAGTGACACGGGGAGCGACATGAGCGGCACAGGCAACGCGGTGGGCGTCGAGTACACGGGCGTGCGGGAACTGCGCGGGCCGCTCGTGGTCGTCGAAGGCGTGCGCGGGGTGGGCTGGGACGAGTTCGCGACGATCGTGCTCGACTCCGGTGAACGACGGCACGGGCTGGTCCTCGAAGTGGACCGGGACCTCGCGGTGGTTCAGGTGCTTGAGGACACGGCCGGCATGGACCGGACCGGCACCCGCATCGCCTTCGCCGGGACGCCGCTGCGCATGCCGGTGGGCTCCGGGTGGCTGGGACGGGTGTGCAACGGGCGGGGCGAACCGGCCGACGGCGGGCCGCCCGTGCTCGGCGGAACCTACGCGCCGGTCGGCGGCGCGCCGATCAACCCGGTGCGCCGTGAGCCGCCGACCGAGCCGGTGCTGACCGGGGTGGCCGCCGTCGATGTCCTCACCACGCTGGTGCGGGGCCAGAAGCTGCCGGTGTTCTCGGCGGCAGGCCTGCCCCATCTGGAGCTGGCGGTGCAGATCGCGGCCCAGGCGACGTGCGGCGGTGAGCCGTTCGCCGTCGTGTTCGCCGGCATGGGGCTCACGCACGCCGACGCGGCGTTCGTCCGGGACGGGCTCGCCGCCCGCTCCGCCGCACGGGAACTGGCCCTCCTCGTGAACACGGCCGACGACCCGGTGATCGAACGATTGCTCACCCCACGTCTCGCGCTGACCGTCGCCGAGCACCTCGCGTTCACGGAGGGCCGGCACGTCCTGGCGGTGATGACCGACATGACGGCCTACGCGGAGGCGTTGCGCGAAGTGTCGGCCGCGCGGGGCGAGATACCGGCGCGCCGGGCCTACCCGGGCTACCTCTACAGCGACCTCGCGTCCCTCTACGAACGCTGCGGCAGGATCAGGGGCCGCCCGGGATCGGTGACCGTCCTCCCGGTACTCACCATGCCCGCGGGCGACATCACCCACCCCGTGCCGGACCTCACGGGCTACATCACGGAGGGCCAGATCGTGCTCTCCGCCGAGGTCCACGCCACCGGCACATATCCCCCGGTCGACCCACTGGCCTCGCTGTCCCGGCTGATGCGCAAGGGAACCGGACCAGGGCGCACCCGCGCCGATCATCCGTCCGTCGCCGCGCAGTTGATCGCCGCGCTGGCCCGCTCCCGGCAGGTGCGCGACCTCGCCGACCTGATCGGACGCCCCGCGCTCAGCCCGACCGACCTGCGTTTCCTGGACCTGGAGGACGCCTTCCGCCACCGGTTCCTCGCCCAGGGCGCGGACGAGAACCGGTCGTTGGACGAGTCCCTGGACCGGGCCTGGGAGGTGCTGTTGACCCTTCCGACCAGCCAGCTCGGCATGATCCCCGCCGACCTGCTCGACGCCCATGCCCCGCCCCGGCACGAGGAGACGCCATGAGCGAGCACGGGCGCCGGGTACCGGCGGGGCGTGCCGGCCGGCTACGGCTTCGCCACAGCCTCGCCACCGCGCTGCGCGGAGCGGACCTGCTGGAACGCAAGCTCCGGCTCCTGCTGGACCGGGAGCGCGCGGAGCGACGAGCGGCTGAGGAAGCCGGTCGCGTCTGGCGGGAACGGCTGGCTGACGCCGAATCCTGGCTGGTGCGCGGGGTGTTGCTCGGCGGCGAGCGAGCGCTGGCGGAGGCGGTCCCGGCGGACCAGGCCTCCGTCGAGGTCCGGTGGGACGCGCTGATGGGTGTACGCCATCCCGCGGGCGTGGCCTGGACCGGACCCGTCCGCTCACCGGCGGAACCGACGCCGTCCAACACGGCGCTCGCGCACGCGGAGACGGCCTACCGTGCCGCGGTCCGCGCCGCGGCGGACCACGCCGCCCACCGGTCGGCCGCCGAACTGCTCGCCGCCGAAGCGGCACGGACCCGGCAGCGGGTCCGCGCCCTGCGCCGCCACTGGATCCCCCGGCTGCGCGGTGAAGTGGCGGCGGTGGAACTCGCCCTGGAGGAAGCCGAACACGAGGAAGCGGTACGACGCCGCTGGGCCGCGACGCACGGAGCCGCGTGAAAGCCGCCGGCACACCGATGGCGGGCCCGTGGCCGGGCCCGCCCCGCGCAGCCGGCTGCCGTCAGGTGCCGTGCTTGATCTCGACGTGCTTGGCCGCCGGCTTCTCGGCGCCCATGCCGACACTCACCGTGAGCATGCCGTCGGTGTAGTCGGCCGTGACGTCGTCCTCGTCGGCGCCGGGCGGCAGCGTCACGCTGCGGCTCATCACGCCGTACCGGATCTCGCTGTGGTTCTTCGACACGTCCCGCTCGCTGCGTTCGGCCTGGACCGTGAGTACCCCGTCGCTGATGAAGACGTCGATGTTCTCGGGCGCCACGCCCGGAAGCTCCGCCCGCATCACATAACGGCCTTCCTCCGTGTAGTCCTCGATGCGCACCGTGTACAGCTCGCCCATGGTGGGCATCGCGAACCGGGCGGGAAGATTCTCGAACCAGTCCGGGATGTCCGGGAACGGGAACCTCTGCGCGCGTTTCAGCGTTGCCATCACCGTACCTCCTCGGTTGTCGTCGTCTGCCGACACCTCCGGTGCAGCGCGCCCGGAGCTGTCGTACTGAGGCCGAACAGCCCACACCAGGGGCCTTATGTCCTTTTTACCCACACCTGGCGCGATCAGACTGGTAACGAGGGAACGACCACACACGGCGGCGATCACCATGTCCGACGTCACCACGACCGATCTCTACGAAGTGACCATGGCCCTGTCCTACCTCCGGGAGGACATGCGGGCCCCGGCCACTTTCAGCCTCTTCGTCCGCGACCTCCCGCGCGGCCGGGGCTTCCTCGTCGCCGCGGGTCTGGAACCCGCCCTGGACTTCCTGGCCGACTACCGTGTGGAGCGGGAGGACGTCGAGGAGTTCGCGGCCGCGCTGCACCGACCGGTCCGGGACCTCGAACCCCTCCTCGGCCTCGCCTTCGAGGGCGAGGTGCGTGCGGTGCCGGAGGGTCATACGGTGTTCGCCGACGAGCCGCTGCTGGAGGTGACCGCCCCGCTGCCGCAGGCCCAGCTCGTCGAGACGTACCTGCTGAACCAGGTGTGCCACCAGACGGCCGTGGCGTCCAAGGCGGCACGCTGCGTCCTGGCCGCAGAGGGTAAGCCTGTCGTGGACTTCTCGCTGCGCCGCACGCACGGCCCGTGGGCCGGCCACCAGGCGGCCCGGCTGGGTGCCCTGGTGGGTTTCGCCGGCACCAGCAACGTCGCCGCCGCCACCGCCCTCGGCATCCCGGCGTCGGGCACCATGGCTCACTCGTACGTCGAGGCGTTTCCGGGCGAGGAAGAGGCGTTCCGCGCTTTCGCGCGCACCCACCCCGGGCCGGTCACCTTTCTCGTCGACACCTACGACACCGAGGAAGGCGTGCGCACAGCCGCCCGGGTCCTGAGCGAGCTCCGGCGCGGTCCGGGTTGCGCCATCCGCCTGGACAGCGGCGACCTAGAAGCGCTGGCACGCCGGGCACGCGCCGTTCTGGACGCCGCCGGTCTGGCCGACGTGCGGATCGTGGCCAGCGGCGGGCTCGACGAGTACGGCGTGGCCCGGCTGGTCCGCGCCGGCGCCCCGATCGACGTGTACGCCGTGGGCACGCGGGTGGGCGTGGCGGCGGACGCCCCCTATCTGGACGCCGCGTACAAGCTCGTCGAGTACGACGGCCGCCCCGTGATGAAGCTGTCCTCGGCGAAGGTCACGGCACCGGGCCGCAAGCAGGTGTTCCGCCGCACCGGACGGCCCGACGTCATCGCGCTGTGCGGGGAGGAGCCGCCGGACTCCGCCCGGCCGCTGCTGCGCACCGTCATGCGGGGCGGTCGGCGAACCGGACCGCCGGACCACTGGCAGGACGCCCGCGAGCGGTTCCGCGAGGACATGGCCGGTCTCCCCGAACCGGCCCGTCGCATCCACGACCCCGATCCGGTCAGGCCGGTCCGTTCCCGGGCCCTTGCCGAGCTGACCGCCAGGGTACGCGCCGGCATCGAAGCCCGACTGGACCCGGAGCACGCGGGTCCGGCGCCCTCCTGCGGCCCAGCGCTGGCCGAGCGCACGTAGTCAACAATCCCGGCGCGGAGGGGGTCGCCGAGCCCGGCCTCGGGACCAATGGCCCCTGGCAGATCGGCCGTAGCGCGGCCTGCAATGGAATCGGCGGCGGCACTCCTCGGTGCCAACCGCAGGGAGGAGGCGAGGGCGATGTCCGCTCCCGCATCAACGAAGACGATCCACCCGGCTGTGCCGAGTACCGGCCCTGCGGCGGCCGGGGCCTCGATGCGCGCCGGTGCGGGGGACGAGATGGTGGTACGCGGCACCAGGGCCGGAGTCACAGCCCGGGCCTACGACGTGCGCCGGGCCGACGACGGACATGCAGCAGGCAGGTCTGTGGCATGCAGGTCTGCGGCAGCCCCGTCGGCCCACGACGAGCCGATCACCGGAGGCGGTCATGTCCCGGCCCGGTGACCGACGGCCGATCGTGGTGGGCGTCGATCCCGATCCCACCCACCGGATGGCGCTGGCCTGGGCGGCCGACGAAGCCGCTCGCCGTCGGCTGCCGTTGCGTGCGGTCCACGCCGAGGGCGTGCCGACCAGGGGCTATCGGGGACGGGAGATCCGGCCGTCCTGGGAGGAGTGGAACGCGGCACTGCACAAGGCGGGCCAGCAGGTAGTCGAAGAGGTCGCGGAGTTCGTCGCGGCGAAGCACCCTCAGCTCCAGGTGGACACCGTGCTGACGGAGGGCGATCCCGTGTGGGTGCTGCGCGAGCAGAGCCGCGACGCAGCGGCCGTCGTACTCGGCTCGCGGCACCTGAGCCGGGCGCAGGAGATCTTCGGCTCCGCGTCGGTCGCCGTGCCCGTCATGGCCCGCGCACACTGCCCGGTGGTCGTCGTACCCGAGCCGGAGCACATCACCCAGGATCCCGCGTACTTCGTCGTCGGCGTCGACGGCAGTGACCACTCCGCGGCCGCGGTCGACATGGCGTTCGAGGAGGCGGCCCTGCGCGGCGCCGAGCTGCGGGCCCTGTTCGTCTGGGAGGCCGGTCCGTTCAGGGTGTTCGACGAGCACGGGCCGCAGCAGGAGTCCCGCCGGCTGCTCTCCGAGATCGTGGCCGGTCGCCGCGCCCGCTACCCCGAGGTGGACCTGCGTCACGAACTGGTCGTCGGGCATCCCGTGCAGGTGCTGACCGAGGCCTCGGCCCACGCGCTGGGACTGGTGGTGGGCACCCGGGGCCGCGGAGGATTCACCGGCATGTTGCTGGGCTCGGTCAGCCAAGGCGTACTGCACCACGCGCGCTGCCCCGTGATCGCCGTACCGTCCGCACCTGTGTAGGCCACGCGGCCGGTACGCAGTGGGCAGAGGAAGTCCGCTCGGCCTCACGTCAGGCCCTCTCGGCCCCGCATCAGGCCCGCTCGGCCCCTGCCCCGCCGCGGCGCCCGGAGCACAGGGTGGAGGCATCGGACGGAGGCGCTCGGTCTGTCGTCCGCGGCGCGGGCGTCGGCCTCTCTGGCCTGAACCGGCACACCCGCGGCGAAGGGAAGCCACCGTGTCTGCAGAACCCTTTGACGAACACACCATCACGGACCTCGTGGCGGATGCCACGGCGGCGCCCTCGCTGCACAACGCACAGCCCTGGAGGTTCCGTTACCTTCGCGGCCTCGGCGTCCTGCGCCTGTACGCCGACCTGGAACGCACCCTGCCGCGCACCGACCCGGAGAAACGAGGTCTGCACATAGGGTGCGGCGCCGCGTTGCTCAACCTCCGGGTGGCCGCCGCCGCGGCGGAGCTGGCGCCGGAGGTCCGGCTGCTCCCGGACCCGGCCGACGCGGAGTTCCTCGCCGAGGTGCGTCTGCGCGGCACCGCTCACCCCGACCAGGCGCTCGCCCTGTTGCGGCCGGCGATCGTACGCCGGCACTCCAGCCGCCACCCGTTCCGCGACGAGGGGATCTCCGCCGCCGTGCGGGAGCGTCTGCACGACGCGGCCCGTGCCGAGGGCGCGCACCTGCTGTTCCCGGGAGCCTGGCACGTGCAGTCGATCCTGGAGCTGGTGCGGGACGCCGAGGGATCGGAGGCGCTGGACGCGGGGATACGCGGTGAGACGGAACAGTGGGCGCACACGGAACCGTCGGGGACCGAAGGGGCGACGGACGGCATCCCCGCCGAGGCGTTCGGCCCCGCCCCACGCGGTGGCGGCACTCTCGTACGTGACTTCGCCGCTGGACGCCCGATGCCGGACCGCCCCTGGGCGTCGTTCGAGAAGAACCCGAACATCGCCCTGCTGGGCACGGCCTATGACGAGCCTTCGGACTGGCTGTGCGCCGGGCAGGCACTGGAGCGGGTCCTGCTCCTGGCCACCACGGACGGGCTGGTCGCCTCGGTGATCTCGCAGCCTTTGGAATGGCCCGACCTCAGGTGGGCGGCTCGTGACCCCGTCTCGGCTATGGCTCATGTGCAGATGGTGCTCCGGCTCGGCTACGGCCCCGAGGGCCACCCGAGCCCGCGCCGACCGGTCGACGACGTGCTCGACATCGTCTGAGAGCGTCCCTTGCGTCCCGGCGCAGCCACAGGGTCCGGACCCGACAGTGAGGAGTATGCGCATGAAGGTCTCCGAGGCGATGACCGCCCCGCCGGTGTGCGTCACGCCCCACGTATCGCTGGTGGAGGTGACCCGGCGGATGACCGAGTACGCCGTGGGCTCCGTCCTCGTCGTGGAGGATGACGCACTCCTCGGCATCGTCACCGACCGCGACGTCGCCCTGCGCGGCTTGGGCGGCGGCCTGGCCCCGGACGCACCGGTGGACAGGGTGATGTCGGCCGAGGTCGTCACGGTCGAGGCCGACGACGACCTCCAGGTCGCGTACCTGGCGTTCCGCCGTACCGGGGTGCGCCGCCTTCCGGTGCTCGACGGGCACCGGGTGGTCGGGATGCTGACGGTCGACGACCTGTTCCTGGACGTCTTCCGGCGGCTGGGCGACCTGCTGGGAGCGGTCGCCTGGAGCGTGCTCCATGAGCCGCCCGGGCCGTCGTCGGCATGCGGAGTTCCGCATGTGCCCTGAACCGGCCCGCCGGGCGACGGCCGCACCGCGCGAGGGCGGCCGCGCGGTCTCACCCCGGCCGAGGCCGCCGCACGGCAAGCCCGCTACGGCTCCAAGGAACTGCCCGGCGTGAGCCGCGGGCACGTGCAGCGGCGGCTGGTCGCCCAGTTCACCGACCTCTTCGCGGTGGTGCTGCTCGTCTCTTCGGCGATCACCTTCCTCGCGTACGTCCTGGAACGGCCCCAGAGGCCGAGGACGCGTGCGAGCTCGTACTGCTGGAGCGCGCGGGCGCGCTGACCTGCGACCTCGTCATCGCCGCCACCGGACGGGGCGAGGACAACCTCGTCATCAGCCTGCTCGCGAGGGGCCGGTTCGGCGTCGCGCGTGGCCGCGCGGGTCAACGAGGCGGAGAACACCTGGCCTCCTCGATGGCTCAGCAAGGCGGGAGTCGAGGTCATCGAAACCGCGATCACCGAGGAGTCCCGGGTCGCTCGGACCTCGGCTGAAAGTTCAGGACGGCTCGGCGCGCACGATCACCACCGGACAGCTCGCGTGCTGCGACACATGCTGGCTGACGGAACCGAGCAGGGCGCGGGCGAACCCGCCCCTGCCCCGGCTGCCCACCACCAGGACCTCGGCGCCTTCGGCCGCCCGCAACAGGACGTCGGCGGCGTTGCCGTGGACCACATGGGTCCGGACGGTGTCCGTCGCGTCCTCGCCGAGTACGTCGGTCAGTTCCCGCGTCACCTTCTGCCGGGTCTCGTCCTCGTCGACGTCCATGTCCACGGCGGGCGCCGACCAGCCGTACAGCCCCGGCAGCTCCCACACCGCGACCGCGTCCACCGTGCCGCCGACGAGGCCCGCGTAGCGCACGGCCCAGCGCAGAGCCGCGTACGAGGACCGCGACCCGTCGACGCCGACCACGATCCTCGGCCCGGAGACATCCTTGTCCATCTGTCCCACCTCTCCTACGGCTGTCAGGCCGCCCGAGCGGTCGCGCCTTCGTCCCCACGCTGCGCGAGGCATGGCCACATCGCCAGAGTTACGCCTCCGGGCGCATGACGAACGGCGCTGCGATCAGCTGCGACAGCGCGCCGTCCAGCCGGGCTCGAAGCGTTCCCGCTCGCGGGTCCACCGGGCCGCGCGGCGGCGTTCGAAGTACTGTCCGACGGCCCACCGCGTGGTGTACGCGCCCGCGACGCCCGCGAGTGCCGTCCCGCAGCCCACCGCCACTCCGGCGGTCGCCGCGAAATCCCGCCCTTCCGGAGGGGCGGCGATGGTGCCGTGGGCGTCCAGCCAGACGGTCGCGGTGGCCCCCTGGTGGAGCCAGGCCCGCACCGGCGCGACACCCGCGTGTTGGCCGTTGTGGTCGCTCCACCGCGCGAGCGCGTCGAAACCCGACTGCGCGCCGGGACGGTCGCCGCCCGACCGTGCGTCCGTCAGCAGGAGCGCGGTGACGGGGTGCAGCCGCGCCGGCTGCGTCTGCCGTACTTGCGTGTAGTGGCTGTAGGTCGCCTGTCCGGCGGCCCACACCGCGAGCGGCAGGGCCAGCACGGCGAGGGCCGTCAGGAAGGCGCGAAGCCTGCGCTCCAGCCTGTCCGCCGGCCGTTCCAAGGGGCTCCGGCCGCTGGCGGGCCCGAGCGGGCCCCACTGGGCGGGTGAGCCGGGGGAAGGCCGGTGGCCGGGAGGATCCGGTGTCCGCGTGGCACGGCCCTCCGCTCTCGGTTCGTCGGCTCCGTACGACTGTCGCCGTCCCGCACCGTGGATCCGCCCGGTATGAGCCCCACGGGCCTCACCAGTGCCGTTCGGCCCCAAGAAGCCAGGAGACAGGGCGGTCCAGTACGTGGGCGCGGACGTGCCGGCGACCGCTTCGGCGCGTGTCTCTCGTTCTCAGCCAGACAGACTTCGTCAGCCGAACAGAGTCCGCACGCGGATGGTCTCGACCTGCCGCCACGTCCCGCCGGGCAGCAGTATCCAATCCCCGGCCCCGCGTTGGGCGTTCCTGCGGGCGGAGCCGGCCGTCGGCCGCGCTGCCCGGAGGCGCGCCGACCTCGGCGAGGGGAGCCGCCGGGCACCGCAGCCGGTGCGCTCGGCTCGCGGGTCGATTCGGGTGCGCTTGCTCATCGTCCCTCCGTCCACAGGGGACGCGCTCACCGCCGCTGCGGTACGACCGCGACGGGGCACTGGCCATGGTGCAGCACGGCGTGGCTCACGCGACCGAGCTGGAACCCGAAGCGGCCCGTCCTGCGACGTGCGCCGACGATCACGAGATCGGCGGCCGCGGACCGGTCCGCGAGGACCTTTCCGGCGGAGCCTTCCAGCGTCGTCGGCCGCGTTCGGACGTGCGGATACTCGGCGGTCACGGCGTTGAGCTGCGCGTCGAGGAGGGCGGAGGCCCGCTCCTCGTACACGTCCGCCGCTGCTCCGGTTCGTACCCGCTCGCCGCTCCGCTCGTAGGCGGGCCTGCGCCAGGCCCGTACCACGTCCAGGACGCAACCGCGCACCTCGGCTTCGCGGAAGGCGAACCGCAGGGCCTCCGCGCTCGCGTCGGCTTCCCCGAGGCCGAGCAGGATCCGCTCGTGCGTGCCCGCGAGCCCGGCCCGATCGCCCCGGACCACGACCACCGGGCAGGGCGCGCGGCCCGCCACGGCCAGACTGACCGATCCGAGAAGCATTCCCTTGAGCCCACCACGGCCGCGCGATCCCGTCACCAGCGCGAAGGCATCGTCACCCTCGCGTACGAGAGTGTCCGCGGCGTCCTCGGGAATGATGTCGGCGGTCACCTTCACATCGGGGTTGCGGCGCTCGGCACGTTCGGCCGCGGAGGCCACGATGTGCTCCGCCAGCACCTGCTCGGAAGGGCGCCCCTGGCTCACCGACGGGAGGGCGTCCTCATAACGCGCCCACAGGGAGGCGTGGACCAGCCTCAGCGGCAGACCGTGGCGTGCGGCCTCGTCCAGGGCCCAGTCGACCGCGAGCAGACTCGGGTCCGACCCGTCGACGCCCACCACCAGGGGACGTGCCATCTCGCCACCACCTTTCACAAGGCCGCCACCTCGTGCAACGCATGGAGGTGAACTTCACCGTGGCACTCCGCCCCTGAAGCCGCGAGGGGCGCTTCGGCCCGCGCCGGAGGACCTTCGGCCCCCTATCGAGAACCGGCGCCGTCAGCTCCCTTCGTACGCCTGCCGCACGCGGGCGGCAACCCGGTCGGTCAACTCGGGGAGAGCCGACCGCACCGCTTCGCTCAGGCCCGCGCCCAGTGCGACGTCGGCCACCTCGACGGCATGCACCACCAGCTTCTGCGGCAGCCGGCCGAGAGCCTCCGCCAGGGCGAGACACTCCGCCAGCCCGAAGGCATGCGTGCTCGCCGTCCCCGCTGGGTGTCCGGCCACCTCCTCCGGTGTCAGGGTGTGCAGCTCACCCGGCCGGCCCGACCGTGTACGGAGGGCTTCCACCACGACCACGGTGTCCGCACCGCGCCACAGGTCGAGCATGCGTGCGGGTTCACCGTCGCTGACCGTCAGGACGGTGTCGTCCGGAACACGCCCCCGCAACGCCTCCACCACTGCCGGGCCGGCCCCGTCATCACCGCGCAGCGGATTGCCCACCCCGATCACCACCACCCGGCCGCTCATGTGCGCTCCACGGTCAGGTCGAGGAAGTGCGCGGAACAGGAGATACAGGGATCGTGATTACGGATGGCTCGTTCGCACAGGAGAGTGAGCTCCTCGTCGTCGGCGTCGGGCCCGTCCCTGTCCAGACGCGTCTGCACCGCCCTGCGTACGTCCTCCTCGATGGCCGTCTGGTTCTGGGCCGTGGGCGGGATGATGCGGGCCCCGGTGAGCGTGCCGTCCTCCGTGAGGGCGTAGCGGTGGTACAGCAGCCCCCGGGGTGCCTCTGTGGCCCCGGCGCCGACCGCCCTGCGCGGCGGGACCTCCACGGCCGGTCGGGGAGGCTGTGCGTATCCGTCGATGATCCGCAGGGCCTCTTCGACGGCATGGACCACCTCCACGGCACGTACGACGATGCTCCGGAAGGGGTTGTCGCAGATCGCGCCCAGGGCGGGGTCGCCCAGTCCCGCGTCCCGCGCCGCTTCGGCCGCCACTGGGTGCAGCCACTGGCCGTTGATCGCGTAGCGGGCCAGCGGGCCGGTCAGGAAGCGGCGGTCGTCGAGTGTGGCGGTCAGGGCCGTGGAGTGCGGGACCTGCCGTTCCCGGACGTGCTGTTCGAAATCGGAGAGGGCGAACTCGCGGGCCGCCCGGGGTCCGCCCCGGGCGGCGATGACCGCCGGTGTTCCGGAGTCGATGGCGTAGTGGCCAGGGTCGCGGAGGGCGAGCAGGTCGTGATCGTACACAGCGTCGGGGAAGTCGAACGCGGCGACCCAGCGCACGGTCTCCAGCGCGTCCTCCCGGGCCTGCCGCAGCCTTTCCGCCAGCGGACGGAGTTCCCGCGGCGCCGGGGTCCGGTAGAAGCCGCCGATCCGGACGTTGACGGGGTGGATGGGCCGACCGCCGAGCTGTTCGAGGATCGCGTTACCGGACTGCTTGAGCCTCAGGCCGCGCTCCACGGCGGCACGTTGGTCGCGGGCGAGTCCCACCACGTCCGCAAGGCCGAGGAAGTCCGGCGCGTGCAGCAGATAGATGTGCAGGGTGTGGCTCTCGATCCATTCGCCGCAGTACAGCAGGCGCCGCAGGTCCGCGAGCGGGCCGTCCACCGTGACACCGCAGGCGTTCTCGATCGCCTGGCAGGCGCTCATCTGGTACGCGACCGGGCAGATGCCGCAGATGCGCGACGTGATGTCGGGGGGTTCGGTATGGCCCCGGCCGCTCAGGAGCGCCTCGAAGAAACGGGGCGGTTCGTAGATGCGGAGCCGTGTCTCCGCGACGGTCCCCCCGTCGACACGCAGATGAAGGGCTGCCTCGCCTTCCACCCTGGCCAGCGCGTCGAGTCGCAGGACGCGGGTTCCGCGAGGGTTCATGCGGGCCTTTCCGGGTGGGTTTCCGTCGTCGCCGGCGGCCTCTCCTGCTTCTCGGCCGCGAGGTCGGGTACGGGGGCATGTTCGGGCGACGCGGCGTTGAACGTGCGGAAGACACGCTGGATGTCCTGCTCACTCATCCCGTCGTGGCGCAACTGGGCGACCATCGAGCGCAGGTTGGGCCGGCTCATGGGTCCGAAGCAGCCGTAGCAGCCGCGTCCGAAGGCGGGGCAGATGGCACCGCACCCCGCGTGCGTGACCGGGCCCAGACAGGGGATGCCGTGGGCCACGGTGATACAGGTGGTGCCGCGCCTCTTGCACTCGAAGCAGACGCTGTGGCCGGGGACCCGGGGTCTACGCCCGGCCAGGTAGGCGGTGATGACTTCGAGGAGCTGGCGTCGGTCGATGGGACAGCCGCGCAGTTCGAGGTCGACCGGGACATGGGCCGAGATCGGGGTGGAAGTCTCCAGCGTGGAGATGTACTCCGGGCGGGCGTAGACCGCGGCGATGAACTCGTCGACGTCCGAGAAGTTGCGCAGCGCCTGGATGCCGCCCGCGGTGGCGCAGGCTCCGATGGTCACGAGGTACCGGGAGATGCGGCGGACGTGCTGGATCCGCTCGGCGTCCTCGGCGGTGGTGATCGATCCTTCGACCAGGGAGAGGTCGTACGGCCCCCGGCCGTCCAGCCGCGCACGTTCCCCGCCGGCGCCCTCGGCCGGGGTCATCTCCAGGAAGTGCTCGATCCGTACGCGGTCGGTGAGGCCGAGCAGTTCGTCCTCACAGTCGAGCAGGGTCAGCTGGCACCCGTCGCAGGAGGCGAACTTCCACACGGCGAGCGTCGGCCGTGGGTCGGTGGCCCGTCCCGGTTCAGTGGTCATGTCACAGCTCCCTCACGTCACAACTCCCGCACGAGAAGCAGCGGGGCCACGCGGTCGTAGCTGACGACCGGACCGTCGCGGCACAGCAGGAGCGGGCCGAGCTGGCAGTGGCCGCAGTGCCCGGTGGCACAGCGCATATTGCGTTCCAGGGACACCTGCACGCGCTGCGCGACCAGACCCCGGACCAGCAGGTCGCGTGCGGTGTGCCGCATCATCACCTCGGGCCCGCACACAAGCGCGCAGGTTCGCTCGGGCCGCAGATCGAGACGGTCGAGGAGGGTGGTGACCACACCCACCGCACCGCGCCAGCCCGGCCCGGGACGGTCGACAGTCACCTCCACCCGCGCCGGGCCGCACCAGCTCTCGATCTCGTCCCGGTAGACCAGGTCCGCGGGAGTACGGGTGCCCACCAGGATCGCAAGCGAGCCGTAGTGATCCGGCCGGTCCAGGACCTCGTGCACGACCGGCCGGAGCGGGGCCAGCCCGATGCCACCGGCGATCACCAGCACATCGTGACCGGCTGCCGCCCGAAGGTCCCAGCCTGTTCCGTACGGCCCGCTGAGCCCCACGGTGTCCCCCCGGCGCAGCCGGCAGAGAGCGGTCGAGACCGCACCCACGGCGCGCACGGTGTGCACCAGCCCGCCGTGGCGTCCGCGCAGACCGCTGGCCGAGAGGGGGATCTCGCCGACCCCGAACGCGTAGATCATCGCGAACTGCCCCGGTGCGAAGGAGGGCAGTTCGCCTCCGACCGGCACGAGTTCGATGGACCGTGTGTCGGCGGTCTCGGCCAGGGTCTCGGCCACGCGGTACGGCAGCGGGGGCGCGACAGTGCTCATGGCGTGCCGTCTCCGCCCGCCGGGTCCGGTTCCGGTGAGCCGGTGGAGGCAGCCCAATCGTGCAGAGCGGCGGCTTCCTCGGTGATGTCGATGCCGACCGGGCACCACACGATGCAACGGCCGCAGCCCACACAGCCGGACGAGCCGAACTGGTCGTACCAGGTGCCGAGTTTGTGGGTCATCCACTGCCGGTAGCGACTGCGCGAGGAGGCGCGGACCGGGCCGCCGTGGAGATGGGAGAAGTCCAGGTCGAAGCACGAGTCCCACAGCCGCCACCGCTCCGCGTGGTCGCCGGTGAGGTCGGTGACGTCCTCGGTGGTGGTGCAGAAGCAGGTGGGGCAGACCATGGTGCAGTTTCCGCAGGTCAGACACCGTCCGGCGACATCGTCCCAGCGGGGCGCGTCGAGCGTTCCGGCCATCAGTTCCCTGAGGTCCGCTTCGGGCATGGTCCGTCCCATGCGGTCCGCGGCCGCGGTAACGCCTGCGCGAGCCGCCTCCTGGGTCTGCGGGTCGGCGGGGCGGCCTGGCAGCTCGGCCAGGATCTCGGCGCCCTCCTGGCTGCCGCCGCGGATCCAGAAGCGGTGCCCGTCGTCATCGGCCACTTCGGTCATCACCAGGTCGTAGCCGGGGCCGGCGGCGGGGCCGGTGTTCATCGAGACGCAGAAGCAGGTGGCACCGGGTTCCGTGCATTCGACCGCGATCAGCAAGGCCCCGGAGCGTCGCCCGTCGTAGCCGGGGTCGCGGTGCGCCCCACCGGTCAGGACCCGGTCCTGGACGGCGATGGCCCGCAGATCGCAGGGACGCACGCCCAGGAACGCGTACCGAGGAGGCGGCGCCTGGTCCGCCTCGAAGACCAACTGGCCCTCCACCCGGTCGGCGCTCCACTCCCGCACCCTCGACGGATGCAGGAAGGACTTCCAGGACTGGGGACCCGCCGCGTTGGCGAAGGCCGCGCCGTCGGACCGCTCGCGCAGCCGGTACCGCCCGGCCTCCAGCTCCACGCCCCATCCGTACGGCAGCTCGTCAGCCGACCCCAGTTCCGCCAGCACGATGGCACCGTCGCGGACCGTGGGCCCGATCACGGTGAACCCGCGTCCGATCAGCACGTCCACGAGCGCGGCCATGCCGTCCTTGCCCATCACGAGCCCGTCGGTCCCGGCGGGCGCGGAGGCGTTCACATCGGCGTCGGTGCTCATGACCGCAGCATTTCCCCTGCGATGGGACGTCGATAGAGCCATGCGGGTAGTCGATGGAGCCATGCGGGCAGGGGACTGGTCCGTTCGTCCCGTTGTCCTCGTTGAGCATGGTTCAGCACGCTCGCCGCTGTGGGAAGACGAGGTAGGTACGGCCCTCGCGTCCCCACTCCCCGTACTCGGGGATCAGACCGGCGTCCATCGCCCGCAGACAGGGGCGGCCGATGTGCGCGTAGACCAGGCGCCCGATCCGGTGCCGTACCGCTTCCGGGCCGATGTCCCGCACGGGGGCGTGCCCGCCCACTCCTCCGCGGAAGCGGATGGGGCGGTCCCAGCCCGAGGCTTCCGCGAACATCAGGTCCGCGTCCGCCGCCCAGGCCGGGAAGGCCCAGAACTCAGGAGCCCACACCACCGCCGCCGCCCCTGCCTCGATCCGGTAACCGCAGGTCGGATGCGAGGTGTGCGCGACCGGATGCGCGCGGACCCGCAGCTCGCCGAGGTCCGCGTCCGCCATGCGGGGCACCAGCCCGCGCTCCGCGGCGAGGTGACGCAGGGCGGAGCGGAGTTCGGCATGCTCGTCGGTGACGAGCCAGGCGTCCACCCGGCCCTCGGGCGGCTCCGCGCCGGGACCGCCGTCGAAGACGACGCGATGGCGGCCGTGGACGACCAGCAGGCCGGCCGGTGCGAAGCGCGGCGACGCCATGGCGCCCACGCCCAGCAGCGTGAGTCGTAGCCGCGGCGCCATACCCGTCACCTCCCTGGGATCGCCCCGGTCATCGTCCCAGCCGCGCCGTGGCCGCGTACCTGAGCCGTCCGGCCGCGTACGAAGGCCGTTCGACCCAGTGCGGCCGGGGCAGCAGGGGCGGATGGTCGAAGCAGGCCCGGAGGAAGGAGGGTCCGGCATGCCGTGGGAGACCATCCGGAAGGACACCCCGCCTCGGATCGCCCCCCATCTGGGCGACTACGACAAGGAGTGCGCGGGCTTCTCGTGGTCGGACGCGCGGGCCAGGCTTCAGGGACTGCCCGGCGGGCGCGGGCTGAACATCGCGCACGAAGCCGTGGACCGGCACGCGGCATCGGCCCGCGCGACGGCGGTCGCGCTGCGCTGTGTCGGGCGGGACGACTCGGTCACCTCGGTGACGTACGAGGAGCTGGCCCGTGCCACGGCGCGGTTCGCCAACGTGCTCCGTGCCCTCGGTATCGGTCACGGCGACCGGGTGGTGACGCTGCTGGGCCGGTGCCCCGAGCTGTACACCGTGGTCCTGGGCACGCTGAAGAACACCAGCGTCCTGTGCCCGCTGTTCTCCGCCTTCGGACCGGACCCGGTGTCCCAGCGGGTGACGCTGAGCGACGCGCAGGTCATGGTCACCACGGCGGACCTGTACCGCAGGAAGGTCGCCGGACGACGCGGCGGGCTCGCCGCCCTGCGCCACGTACTGATCGTCGGCGAGGGCACGGACGAACTGCCCGGCACCATGTCATTCGCCACGCTGATGGCCGACGCAGCCGACACCTTCACCATTCCGCCGACCTCGCCCCACGACATGGCCCTGCTGCACTTCACGAGCGGCACGACGGGCATCCCCAAGGGCGCGGTGCATGTGCACGAGGCGGCCGTGGCCCACTACATGTCCGCGCTGTACGCCCTCGACCTGCACCCGGACGACGTGTTCTGGTGCACCGCCGATCCGGGCTGGGTCACCGGCATGTCGTACGGGATCCTCGCACCGCTCATGCACGGCGTGACGGTCGTGGTGGACGAGGGCGACTACGACGCCCGCCGCTGGTACCGCATCCTCGCCGAGCAGCGGGTGAGCGTCTGGTACACCGCGCCGACGGCCCTGCGCATGCTGATGCGGACGACGCCGCGGACCGGGCCGTACGACCTGCCCCGCTCGTTCGACCTGAGCGCGCTGCGGTTCATCGCCTCGGTCGGCGAGCCGCTGAATCCGGAGGCTGTGGTGTGGGGGCGGGACGTGCTCGGTCTGCCGGTCCACGACAACTGGTGGCAGACGGAGACCGGCGCCATCATGATCGCCAACTTCGCCGGCTGCGAGATCCGTCCCGGCTCGATGGGGCGTCCGCTGCCCGGTGTGGAGGCGGCGGTGCTGCGGCGCGGGGAGGACGGCCGGGCCGAGGTCATCGCTGGGCACGTCACCGTACTGGAGAAGCCGGGCATGGAGGGCGAGTTGGCGCTGCGGCCCGGCTGGCCGTCCATGTTCCGCGGCTATCTGCACGACGAGCCACGCTCCGCGGCGGCTTTCGCGGGCGGCTGGTACCTCACCGGCGACCTGGTACGGCGCGACGCGGACGGCTGGTACTGGTTCGTGGGGCGGGCCGACGACGTCATCAAGTCGGCGGGGCACCTCATCGGGCCGTTCGAGGTCGAGAGCGCCCTGATCGAGCATCCGGCGGTCGCCGAGTCCGGGGTGAT
The DNA here is from genome assembly GCF_000497445.1 of Streptomyces roseochromogenus subsp. oscitans DS 12.976. Taxonomy (NCBI): domain Bacteria; kingdom Bacillati; phylum Actinomycetota; class Actinomycetes; order Kitasatosporales; family Streptomycetaceae; genus Streptomyces; species Streptomyces roseochromogenus. The sequence continues at coordinate 377,386 of NZ_CM002285.1, forward strand.
CGGCCGGCCGGATGCGGTCGCCGGGAACATCGTCAAGGCGTTCGTCACGCTGCAGCCGGGCTTCGAGGCGACCCCCGAGACCAGGCGGGAACTGCTGGCTTTCGCAAGGCGCCGGCTGGGTCCCGCCGTGGCACCCCGTGAGATCGACTTCGACCAGCATCTGCCGCACACCCGCAGCGGGAAGGTCATGCGCCGCCTGCTGCGGGCACGTGAACTCGGTCTGCCCGAGGGTGACATATCCACTCTGGAGGACTCCACGCCGGAAGACTCCGCCTCGAAGGCTTCCTCCGCGGAGAGGACGGAGCAGTCCGTATGAGCACCACCCGTACCCCGCGCGCGCCGCGGCCCGCGACCCGGCCGAACCGCCAAGCGGCGCACCGTCTGGCCCTGCTGGAGTCGATGCTGCGCGTCCGCCGGTTCGAGGAACGCTGTGTGGAGCTGTACAGCGCCGCCCGCATCCGGGGTTTCATGCACCTCTACATCGGCGAGGAAGCCGTCGCGGTCGGCGTCAACGAGGCACTCACGGCCGACGACGCGGTCGTGTCGACGTACCGCGAACACGGACACGCCCTCGCCCGCGGGGTTCCGGCCGAGGCGATCATGGCGGAGATGTTCGGCAGGGTCACCGGGTGCAGCCGGGGCCGCGGCGGTTCCATGCACCTCTTCGACGCCGGCCGTCGTTTCTACGGCGGCAACGCGATCGTCGGCGGCGGGCTCCCCCTTGCGGCCGGCCTCGCCCTAGCCGACCGCATGACCGAACGGAACCGTGTCACCTGCTGTTTCTTCGGCGACGGCGCCTTCGCCGAGGGCGAGTTCCACGAGACGGCCAACCTCGCCGCGCTCTGGGGACTGCCCCTGCTGCTGGTCTGCGAGAACAACCTGTACGCCATGGGCACCGCGCTCGCGCGTCACCAGGCCCAGACCGACCTCGCGCTGCGTGCCGCCGGGTACGGCATGGTCTCCTGGGCCGTGGACGGCATGGACGTCTTCGCCGTCGAGGACGCCGCCCGCCGGGCCGCCGAAGGGGTACGGGCCGGAACCGGACCGCACTTCCTGGAGATGCGCACGTACCGTTTCCGCGCCCACTCCATGTACGACTCCGACCGCTACCGCGACAAGGCCGAGATCGAGCACTGGAAGGAGCGGGACCCGGTCGAGGGGCTCGCCCGGCGGCTGCGGGAGGCGAACGAGCTGACCGACAAGGCCCGTAGCGCCCTGGAGGACCGCCTGGCCACCGAGATCGACGGCGCCGTCGCAGCCGCCGAGCGGGCGGCGGAAGAACCCGTCGAGGATCTGCTGAAGTACGTCACCAGCCCGGTGGAGGCGAGCCCACCATGACCGCGACCCACACCCGTACCGCCGTCCCCACGGCTCCCGCCGACCGGAAGACCACGTATCGGGAGGCGATGCGCGAGGCCCTGCGCGAGGCGCTGCGCACCGATGAGCGGGTGTTCCTGATGGGCGAGGACGTGGGCCGGTACGGCGGCTGTTTCGGTGTCAGCCTCGGTCTGCTGGAGGAGTTCGGACCCGAGCGGATCCGCGACGCCCCGCTGTCGGAGTCCGCGTTCGTCGGCGCCGGCATCGGCGCGGCCCTGGCGGGCATGCGGCCGATCGTCGAGATCATGACGGTCAACTTCAGCCTGCTGGCCCTGGACCAGATCCTCAACAACGCGGCGACGCTGCTGCACATGTCGGGCGGCCAGCTGCCGGTGCCGATCGTGATCCGGATGACCACCGGGGCGGGGCGGCAGCTCGCCGCCCAGCACTCGCACAGCCTGGAGGGCTGGTACGCGCACATCCCCGGCCTGCGGGTCCTGGCCCCGGCGACCCTCACCGACGCCCGGTACATGCTGGCCCCCGCGCTGGCCGACCCCGACCCCGTACTGATCTTCGAGCACGGCAGCCTGTACAACGCCTCCGGAGAACTGCCGGCCGACGCCGGTCCGGTCGGCATCGACCACGCTGCGGTCCGCCGCGCCGGGACGGACGTCTCCCTGATCACCTACGGCGGCTCACTTCCCAAGGCCCTGGCCGCCGCCGACGACCTCGCGGGCGGCGGCATCAGCGCGGAGGTCGTAGACCTGCGCACCCTTCGCCCCTTGGACGACGCCACCATCGGCGACTCGGTCGCCCGCACCCACCGCGCCGTCGTCGTGGACGAGGGCTGGCGCAGCGGCAGCCTCGCCGCGGAGATCTCCGCCCGCCTGACGGAACAGCACTTCTACGACCTGGACGCCCCCGTCGAGCGGGTGTGCAGCGCCGAGGTTCCCATGCCGTATGCGCGCAGGCTGGAGGAGGCCGCACTGCCCCAGGTCCACGGGATCGTCGCTGCCGCACACCGAACGGTCGGCGACCCCATGCCGGCGTCCGGTACCGACGAGGCGAAGCGGCTGCCGGTCCATCGGGAGGGCGGGCTGAGATGACCGAGTTCACCATGCCCTCGCTCGGCGCGGACATGGACGAAGGCGTACTGAAGGAGTGGCTCGTGGGCCCAGGGGACCGAGTGCGCAACGGCGACGTCGTGGCCGTCGTGGAGACCGACAAGGCGGCCATCGAGGTCGAGTGTTTCGAGTCGGGCACGGTGGGACGGCTGCTCGTCCCACCGGGCACCAGGGTGCCGGTGGGCGCACCACTCGCGGTCATCGAGGGCGAGGGCGCGAGCGGCGCGCGGGCGGACGCTCGTGGGGAGCCGACGGCGACCGGGGCTGAGGCGGTCCCGCCCATGGTCGCCGCATCCGTCGCTGCATCCGTCAGGGGGCCCCTCCCGCAGGAGCCGCCGATGCGCGCGAAGGCCGATCGGGAACGGGCCGCAGGGGTCGAACACCCGAAACCTCGGCGGCAGACGGTCGGGGGGCTCAAGTCCGTCCCGGAGATCCGATCGGAACCCGGGAAGAAGTCCGCACACACGGCGGCCGGCCCAACTGCCCAGCAGCCCGTCGTGTCCGCAGAGACCGACTCGATTCCCGGGACCGGACCGCTCGTACGGCACCTCGCGGTGCGGCGAGGCGTCGACCTGACGACACTGCACGGCACCGGGCGCGGCGGACGGATCACCCGTGGCGACGTCGAGCACGCCCGGCCAGGCCCGGTGACCAGGGTGCGGGCCACCCCGTACGCCCGGCGCCTCGCCCATGACCTGGGCGTCGACCTGGCGGCGCTGCGCGGCACGGGAGACAGCGGAGCCGTGCGGGCGGCGGATGTGCACGCGGCTGTGCGCGCACGAGCCGTACGACACGAACCCGAGCGGCCGACCGCACAGCAGCGGGACGAGGAGCGCACGCAGGTGGCTGTGGCGGGAGACACCCGGCCGGAGCAACGTACGGACACCATGCGCCGGGCCGTCGCCGACCTCGTGAGCAGATCCAAACGGGAGATCCCGCACTACTACCTGTCCACCACGATCGACCTCGCGGCGGCCATGGACTGGCTGCGCCGGTTCAACCGCAGCCGGCCGCCCGCCGACCGCCTCGTGCCGGCGGCTCTGCTGCTGAAGGCCGCCGCCGTGGCGGCGCGCGAGGTGCCGGCCCTGAACGGCTACTGGCAGAATGGCGGCTTCGTCCCCGGCGCCGCGGTCAACCTGGGTGTCGCGGTGTCGCTCCGGCAGGGCGGACTGCTCGCACCCGTGATCGACCGCGCCGACACCCTGTCGCCCGACGCCCTCATGGCCCGCCTCAAGGATCTGGTGCAGCGGGCTCGCCGGGGACGGCTGCGGGGCAGCGAGATGTCCGGCGCCACCCTGACCGTCACCAACCTGGGCGACCAGGGCGTGGAGAGTGTGTTCGGCGTCATCCATCCACCCCAGGTGGCCCTGGTCGGCTTCGGCGCGGTCGTCGAACGGCCCTGGGCGACCGGCGGCATGCTCGGCGTGCGCCCCGTGGTGACCGCGACCCTGGCCGCCGACCACCGGGCCACGGACGGTGCGGTCGGCGCCCGGTACCTCACGGCGGTCGACCAACTGCTGCAGAAACCGGAGGAGTTGTGAGTCGGATGAAACCCTTGGACCACGCGGAGGCGATGTCCGTGATCAAGGAGTCGATCACCCAGATCGTGCCCGACGCGGACTTCGCTCAGGTCGAGCCGGACGACAAGTTCCGTGACGTGCTCGAACTCGATTCGCTCGATTTCCTCAGCCTGGTACAGCTGCTGTCCGAGCGCACGGGCATCCGGATCGACGAGGAGGACTACCCGGAACTGACCACGCTGTCCGGCGCCACACGCTTCCTGGTCGACAGATCGAAGGAGAGCCCTGGCGCAGCCCCGTGAGCCGCCGCGAAGGGGGGCCGTATCGAACAAAGAGGAGGAGCGGCCATGTCACTGTCCGAGGCTCCCGGCACCGCGAAACCGGATACTGTCTCCGACCGCCAGGCGGTGAGCGGCAGCTCCCTGCCCATGATGCGGCACCTGTTCGGCGCGTCCCCGTCGCTGCGCGGACTGGCCGATCTCCCTCTCCCGGACCGCCCGCTTGGCTTCCGGCAGGCCCCGCCCTGGCAGTGTCCGGACCCTCTGCTCTACGGGTTGAGTAGCTGTACGGGTTGAGTAAGAGACTTGGAGTGCCTTGAGGCAGTCACGATCGCGTACCGAGCGGCCTCTCAAAGGTGAGGAGCCATGGCACAGCCAGATCCCGGGCCCCGGAAGGCCGGCGCGGCACCGGGCGCCGCGGCCCGGCCGGGCTGGGTCTGGTGGCTGTGCACCGGGCTCATCCTGGTGGCCGCCGGCGTGGTCGCGCTCTCCCGGCGTCGCGAGCTCGTCGAGGCGTACCACCTGATCACCCGGGTGCGCCTGCCCGGCCTGGTGGCCGCCGTGGCACTCGAATCGATGTCCGTCCTGTGCTTCGCCGCCGTGCCGCACTGGCTGCTGCAGACGGGCGGTTCCCGGTGGAGCATGCGCAGAATGGCATGCACCACCATGGCCGGCAATGCGATGGCGGGCGCCCTGCCGGGTGGTGCGGCGTTCTCGGCCGCCTGGATGTTCCGGTACTTGTCCCGCCGAGGCGCGGGACAAGCACTCGCGGCCGCTGTTCTGGTGACCGCGGGCGCACTGTCAGTCTTCAGCCTCTTCCTGCTGCTGGTGACGGGTGTGCTCGTGGCAGGCCCGAGCGGCCCCGACGTCTACGTTCGTCCCGTGGTCGGTGCCCTGGTGCTGGCCCTCGCGTTCGGTCTGGTGATCCTCGGCCTGTCCCGGTTCGCCGGCTTCCGCCGTGTGCTGCGACGTGCCTGGGCCTCTACGGGGCGGCACTCCAGGCGAGTCGTGAACGCCGAGGACGCTCTGATCCGGCTGACGGAGCAAGTCCGCGAAGTGCAGCCCCGGTTGCTGCCCTGGCTGCGACCGTTCGCCTTCGCCGTTCTCAACTGGGTGCTCGATGCGGCATGTCTGGCTGCCGGGATGTGGGCGCTCGGTATCGGCGTGCCCTGGCACGGACTGCTCTTCGCCTACGCACTGACACAGATCGCGAGCACCTTGCGCCTGACTCCCGGGAACCTGGTCATCACCGAGGCGACCCTGTCCGTGCTGCTCGCCGTCTACGGCCTGCAGCCCGGCCAGGCGATCGCCGCCACGTTCTTCTACCGCATCATCGGCTTCTGGGCCTTGCAGCCAGTCGGCTGGGCATGCTGGACGGGCCTCACACTTGAGGCCTCCCTCGCGGACCGGAAGCGCAGATCGCGGGCTCGGTGGCTGCGCCGAGGCGCGGCTGGGTTCACTCGCCGCGCAGGACGACTTTCAGGGCCCCCGAGGCGGTACCGCCTGCGAAAACCTCGTAGGCGTCTTCCATCCTGTCGAGGCCGAAGGTGTGGGTGACCAACCCGGAGACGGGCAGGCGCCCGAACCTCATGAGCTCCAGCAGCCACGCCGTGGAGGACGTGTCCACCTGACCCGTACTGATCGTCAGGTTCTTGCGCCACAGCGATTCGAGATGCAGCGTCACCGGCCCGCCTTGCGCGCCGATGTTGGCGACGTGCCCTCCCGCGCGGACGGCGCGCGTGCACAGGACGAAGCCGTCCGGATCACCCGACGCCTCGATGGCCACATCGGCGCCCGGTCCCTCGGCCAGCTCGGCGATCATGGCCCCCGGCGATTCGGCGGCGTCGGCTCCCACACGGACCGCGTTCTCCAGCCGGGGTCCGGCCAGATCCACCACGATGACGCGGCGGGGTGAGTAGAGCCGGGCGACGATCACCGTGGCAAGACCGACAGGGCCCGCGCCCACCACGACGACGATGTCTCCGGGGCACACATGTCCGTTGCGTACCCCGACTTCGTAGGCGGTCGGGAGCAGCTCGGCGAGCAGCACCGCGTCGTCGAGCGGGAGGTCGGACGGGCGTCGGGTGGTGGAGTGGTCGGCGAAGGGCACCCGCACGAACTCGGCCTGGGCCCCGTTGATGAGACTCCCCAGAATCCATCCGCCGCCTCCGCCGCACTGTCCGTACATGGCGTCACGGCACGCCCTGCAGTCACCGCACGCGGAGACGGACGACACGATCACCTGATCCCCCGGGCGCAGATGACGCACTTCGTCACCGACCTCCACGACCTCGCCGACGGCCTCGTGGCCGAGGACGGTCCCCGGCTTCACCTCGGGGAGGTCTCCCCGCAGGATGCGCAGATCGCTGCCGCAGATGGTCGTCGCGTCGACGCGCACGATCGCGTCGGTGGCCTCCTCGACCACAGGGTCCGGGACGGTGTCCCAGGAGATCTGTGCCGGGCCGTGATAGACAAGCGCTCGCACGGGTCATCACTCCCTCGCTCCCCCACCTTCACGGTCACCCCCGCACGGCTCCCGGGCAACCTGCCAGGTCGGAGTCGGCCGGCCTTCCGGACGAGTCGTTGCATGGCGGTGGCTTCCGTCTCGTACGAAGCTGGGCATGACGGTGAACGAGTCCGACCGAGTGCTGGTCCGGGCGTCGCCTGCATCCCGCACGAGAGGAGACCGGGGCGGTGACGATACCCCTGGTGGTCGGCGTCGACGGCTCCGAGGCGAGCCTGGAGGCGGTCGACTGGGCCGCCCAAGAGGCGGTCCGGCACGGCGTGCCGCTCCACCTCCTGCACGCGGCGGGCGGGGAGCACGAGGCGTCTCGAGTGATCAGCACTGCCACCGCACGTGCCAGGAAGAGCTCTCCCGCGGTACGGATCTCTTCCGACGTGTCGCCCGAGGACGCGGCCACGGCCCTGGTCGGCGTCGGGCGCAACGCCTTCGCGCTCGTGCTGGGGTCCCGCGGGCTCGGAGACCTCGCCGGCTTGCTCCTGGGCTCGGTGAGTCTCGCGGTGGCGGCACGGGCCGACTGCCCGGTCGTGGTGGTCCGCGGCGCGGCCGAGCACCGCGAGGCCCGGTTCGGGAGCATCGTCGTGGGTGTGAAGGAGGAGAAGAGCAGCGGCACGGCCATGCACTTCGCGTTCCGCGAGGCCCAGGCGCGGCGCTGCCGGCTGGTCGCGGTACACGCCTGGAGCGCTCCGTCCGGTGCGTGTACGACCGCTCAAGCCCCGTCGTGGCCGCTGGAGGCCCACCAGCGCCCACCAGCGCAGGTACTCGACGACGCACTGCGCACCTCGGCCCAACAGTACGGCGACGCCCAGGTGATCCGACAGGTGATCGAAGGACCGGCTCGCCAGGCCCTGCTGGAGGCCGCGTCAGTGGCCGATCTGCTGATCGTGGGCGCCCGCCGGCGGCTCGGGCACCCGGGACTGCAACTGGGCCTGATCAATCATGCGGTACTGCATCACGCACCATGCCCGGTCGCTGTCGTACCCCAGATGTGACGGCCGCCTTGGGGCCGGACGCCGGTCGAGCAGGGAACCTGACGCGATATACGGGGCACGGGTGCGACCCGGCCGAGTACGCGTCAGCCATCCGTGCGCCATTCGATGCGGCCGGCGACCGAGACGACGCCGTCGACGCCACGGCACAGCTGTTCGATGACGGGGATCAGGCTCCTGTACTCCACGGTTCCGCCGAGAGTGACCCGTCCGTCGCGCACCTCGACCGTCACGTCCCTCGGATCGAGCCCCAAGGTGCGCCGCAGCACGTCCCCGGTGATCTCCTCGCGGATGGCGTCGTCGCGGCGCAGGAAGACCCGCAGCAGATCGCCGCGGCTGACGATGCCCAGGAGCCGGTCCGCCTCGTCCACCACGGGCAGCCGCTTGACGTTCTGGGTCTCCATGAGACGGGCGGCCTCGACCACACTCCACTCCGGACGCGCGCATACGGCGGGAGCCGACATGAGTTCCTCGGCACGGGAACCCTCGGCCTTGGCCCGCTCCCACGCCTCCAGGTTCGGCATGGGGGTCCTGCCCGACGGGTCGGCCTGATCGGCGCTCTTGCGCAGCAGATCGGCCTCGGACACCACCCCCATGGGGCGGTCCAGATCGTCCACGACGGGCACGGCGGTGACGTCGTTCTCCGCCAGCAGCCTGACGAGTTCCTTGAACGGCGTGTCGCGCCGCGCCCGGACGACGTCCCGGGTCATGAGCTCCTCGACCGTTCGGTGGTGCATGGTGCCTCCCGGATGCGGGCCGTCCACCTCGCGGATTCAGGGCTCACGCCCCCCATGCGGCGGTATGTCCCGCGTGGCAGGTTGGATACAGCACCATTCTGAGGAGAGGACGGCGATCATGCGAGCGCACCTCGGCGACCAGCTCGTCATCGAGAGTCCGACGACCGGCGCCGCCAGGCGCGACGGCGAGATCGTCGGCCTTCACCACCAGGACGGAACACCTCCCTACGACGTGCGCTGGTCGGACACGGACGAGGTCACCCTCGTATTCCCCGGGCCCGACGCACACATCCGCCACCTTGAGCAGGCAGAGCCCAGGACCACGGGCGAGCCACAACCGGACGCGGGCGAGGAGCAGATCGTGTCCGTGGTCGCCCCGCCCACCGAGGCGGCCAGCCCTGGCGACATCGGACGGCGCGTGGCCGTCGAGCGCCGGAGACTCGGGCTCAGCAGGGAGGAGACAGCCGGCCGCGCCCGGATGTCGCCCGGCTACCTCGCGTACCTGGAGGAACGGCCCGCGGACCCGACCATGGCGACTCTCATCAGGCTGGCCGACGCACTGGGCACCTCGGCCACCGCCCTGCGCGGCGGCGGCATCGACCTCCCACCGGGCCAGGGACACGCACTGCTCCACCCTCGGCTGCGGGATCTCAGCCCGGAGGAATGCCGCGCCCTGCTCTCGACGCACGGCGTGGGGCGCGTCGCGGTGTCGGACTCCGACGGGCGCCCGGCGGTCGTCCCGGTCAATTACGAGGTCGTCGACGACGCGATCGCCTTCCGGACCGCGCCCGGCTCCGTGACCGCGGCGGCCGCGGGCAAGGAGGTCGCCTTCGAGGTCGACCATGTGGACGATGCCTTGAGCCAGGGCTGGAGCGTGCTCGCCGTCGGCCCCGCGAGCGTCGTGACGGAACCCGACGCGGTACGCAGGCTCACCCAGCATGCCCACACCGCGCCGTGGGCGGGCGGTGAGCGCGAGATGTGGGTGTCGATCCGGCCCATGAGCCTCACGGGCCGTCGCATCACTTCGGCCGGGCAGTAGGGCGACCCCGGGCGGCGAAGCGCCGACCGGTCTCTCCGGCGAGCGCGGCCGGCATGTCGCAGGGGTTCGCGGACCGTGCGACGGTATTCGCAGGGGGTCTCTCTGCAGCCCGACGGAGCAGCCCGACGGAGAAGGCGGTGGCGAGGATGGAACTCCCGCTGGTCGTGGGCGTCGACGGATCGGACTCCAGTCTGCTGGCGGTCGACTGGGCGGTGGACGAGGCGGCTCGTCACGGGCTGCCGCTGCGCCTGGTCCACGCCTCCCTGTGGGAGCGCTATGAGGCGCTCCAGCCTTCCTTCGGCACCGGCCGCCCCGCCGAGGAGGTCATGGCGCAGCACATCGTCGCCTCCTGTGTGGAACGTGCCCGGCTTCGCAACCCCGAGGTCAAGGCGTCGGGCGAGGTACTGGCCGATGACGCCGTCTCCGCGCTGCTGCGGGCGGGACCCGAGGCGTTCGCCTTGGTCACCGGCGTTCGTGGGCGTGGTGAGATCGCCGGACTGCTGCTGGGTTCTGTCAGCCTCGCGGTGGCGGCCCGCGCCGTGTGCCCGGTCGTCGTGGTCCGTGGCGCGGAGCGCAACCGCCAGGGGGCGCTCGGGCGGGTCGTGGTGGGGGTCGGGGATCCGAGCGGCAGCGCGGGCGCCGTACGGTTCGCCGTGCGCGAGGCGGAGGCGCGTGGGTGCGACCTGACCGCCGTACGAGCCTGGCGCACCCCGGTCAGCGAGCCCGTGGACCACATGCTGATCGCCGATGACGCCGCCCGGCTGCGCGAGGAGCGGGCCTCGGCCGGGCTCGACGAGGCACTGCGCGACGCCGTACGGGAACACCCCCGGGTCCATGTCCTTCGCCAGGCGGTCGAGGGCCCCGCCCGCCGGGTCCTGCTGGACGCGACGGCCGAGGCCGACCTGATCGTCGTCGGCGCTCTTCGCCGGCACGGTCGCTTCGGTCTGCAGCTCGGCAGGGTCGCCCACACCCTGCTTCACCACTCGGCATGCCCGGTCGCCGTCGTTCCCCAGCCGGTCTGAGGCCGACCGTGCGGCCCTGAGCCTGCACGGCCTCCGGAGCAGAGGGACGGGTGGCGGATGTCGGAGTGGACTTGGGAGTGGACGGGCTACGACCCCGCTGCCGAGCGGCTGCGTGAATCGCTCTGCACGCTCGGCAACGGCTACTTCGCCACGCGGGGCGCGCTGCCGGAATGCCGGGCCGGTCTGGTGCACTGCCCCGGCACTTACGCCGCCGGGTGCTACAACCGCCTGGAGTCGACCGTGGCAGGTCGGCACGTGGTGAACGAGGACCTGGTCAACCTCCCGAACTGGCTGCTGCTCCGCTTCCGTCTGCGCCGCGCCGAGGGCGACTGGGGCCCGTGGTTCTCCCCCCACCCGCACACGCTCCAGGACCACCGGCACACCCTGGATCTGCGCCGCGCCACGCTCACCCGGACCTTCCGCCACGGCAACGACGAGGCGGGCGTACTCGGCGTCGAGCAGACCCGTCTGGTGCACATGGGCGATCCCCACCTGGCCGCGCTGCGGACGCTCTTCACGGCCGAGGACTGGTCGGGGGAGATCGAGATCGAGAGCTGCCTCGACGGGGAGGTGATCAACGGAAACGTGCACCGTTACCGCGCACTCAACCGTCGCCATGTAACGCAGGTGCGGACCGGGACGCATGAGCCACACACGGTCTGGCTGACCTGCCGGACCAGCACATCCGACATCGCCGTCGCCATGGCCGGCCGAACGACGGTCGTCGCCGACCGGGCTCCGGCCGCCTCGGAGCTTCGTCCGGCCCGCCACCGTGCCGTCCACCGCCTGGTCGTCCCGATCGCGCCCGGCCGGCCCGTCGCCGTGGAGAAGACCATCGCGCTGCACACCTCACGGGACACGGCGATCAGCGACCCGCTCGGCGAAGCGATCGACCGCGTGTCCACAGCGGCGGACTTCCCGAGCCTGCTGGACTCCCACGCCGCCGCATGGGAGCGGCTGTGGCGACGCACCGACATCCAGGTGCCGGGAGAGGCCGGCCGCATCCTGCGCTTCCACCTCTTCCACGTTCTGCAGACGCTGTCCCCGCACACCGCGGACCTGGACGTGGGCGTGCCCGCACGAGGCCTGCACGGCGAGGCCTACCGGGGTCATGTCTTCTGGGACGAGCTCTTCGTCCTGCCGTATCTCAATCTGCACGTCCCGGATGTCTCCCGAGCGCTACTCGACTACCGCTACCGGCGCCTCCCACGCGCCCGCAGAGCCGCGGCGGCGGCCGGCCGGACCGGGGCGATGTATCCGTGGCAGAGCGGCAGCGACGGCCGTGAGGAGTCCCAGGAGTGGCATCTCAATCCCGCCTCCGGCCGCTGGCTGCCGGATCACTCATGGCTCCAGCACCACGTGGGCTCGGCGATCGCCTACAACGTGTGGCAGTACTGCGAGGCCACCGGTGACACGGAGTACCTGTACACCAAGGGCGCGGAGATGCTGCTGCAGATCGCCCGTTTCTGGGCGGACCTCGCCGACTTCGACCCCGACGCGGGCCGCTACCGGATCCGCGGGGTCGTCGGCCCCGACGAGTATCACGACAGCTACCCGGATTCCGCCCTGCCGGGGCTCGACGACAACGCGTACACCAATGTCACCGCCGCCTGGGTCCTGACCCGCACCCTGGAACTCCTGCGGCGCCTTCCCGCGTGGCGCCGCGAGGAACTGTTCCAGCGAACCGGCCTGGACGCCGACGAACCGCCCCGGTGGGAAGAGGTCTCCCGTCGCTTGCGGGTGCCGTTCCACCAGGGCGTCATCAGCCAGTTCGAGGGCTACGACGACCTCGCCGAACTCGACTGGGACGCCTACCGTGCGCGCTACGGCACCATCCGGCGCCTGGACCGCATCCTGGAGGCCGAGGGCGACACGGTCAACCGCTACAAGGCGTCCAAACAGGCCGACGTCCTCATGCTCGGATACCTGTTCTCACCCGCCGAGCTCCGGCAGTTGTTCGTACGCCTGGGATACGACCTCGACGACGACGTCTGGCGCAGCACCGTGGACTACTACCTGCGGCGCACCAGCCACGGCTCCACGCTCAGCGAACTCGTCCACGGCCTGGTCCTGGCCAGAGCCAGACGGGCCGAGGCATGGCAGTACGTCCATGAGGCCCTGGAGGCGGACATCGCCGACATCCAAGGCGGCACCACCGGCGAAGGCATCCACCTGGGAGCCATGGCCGGGACCCTCGACCTGGTCCAGCGCGGCCTGACCGGGCTGGAGACACGCGAGGACGCCCTGTGGCTGGACCCGGTCCCCCTCCCCGCGCTCTCCGAATACGGATTCACGATCCACTACCGCGGCCACTGGGGTGTCGGTATACGACGCCGGAGCGGGCACCTGGAGATCAACGTGCCCGACTCGGAGCAGTCACCGATCCGCGTGGTGCTGGCCGACCGCGCGGTGACCATCTCGCCCGGGGAGACGTGCACGCTCGTGCTGCCGGAGACCTGACGCTACGACAACCCACATGCCCCCTTGTGGTCGCTGGTCGAGCCGTTGCCACCAGAGCCAGGGCCGAAGCTGGTGGCGGGCCGGCCTCGGGGTGCCGGACCGGCAGGCCCCGCGCCATCACCCGGCTGCAGCAGCGGCAGTTCGCCCAATTCGGCGGGGACGACCTTGACCGCGGCGCCCTCCTGGACGAACCTCACCCGGCCGTCACCGACCTCGTACACCAGGCACCGGTTGACCCGGTAGGTGCCGCCCTTCGCCTCCACCCAGGGCAGCATGCGCAGCAGCCACCGTGAGCTGATGCCCTGCATCTGTGGCACGGTCTTGGTGATGGTCGCCAGGTTGCGGGCGGCGGCGATCCCGAGACTGAGCTGCGCCCGGGCCGCTGCGTGGTCGGGCTGCTCCGGTTGCGACATCCTGGTCCCTTCCCTAGGGGTGCCTGCATCAAGAAGGAGCCCGTGACGGGCCGGCCGACCCGGCTTCTCTGGCCGACCGGACGGTTGTTATGCCCGCTGTTTCGTGATGACCATCTTCCGAGCGGGCTGATCCTGTGTGGGGCACGCGCCTTGAGGACCGGGGCCAAGTGCGACGCGTCGGAGGCGATCCGCAGCGCCTCGTCGATGACGGCATTCCGGCAAGCCGTGAGCTCGCCGCGATGGGCGTCGCGGAAACGGGTGAGGTGTTCGACCTTCGACCCACAACCGGCTTCGTAGGTGGGTGGGGGGAAGACTGGAAGATCGCTTGCCGGAAGGCGACGGGACGCGCGGCGAACTCCTGAGGTGGCGCAGGAGCGAGAGCGACATCGCCGGGCCGGTCCACACCCGGATGCCATCGTTGCACCCGGATCAGGGTCGGAACCCAAGGCAGCTTCAGGCCGAGCTACTGCTCACGCCACCGCTGTACTCCAGGACTGGTGAGTGGCGGCATCTCCAGCTTTCGGTACGTGGAGTGGTATTTCGGCACCATCGAGGGCTGGTTGTCGCGGGTGCACCCTCGGATGTCTCAGGTTCACGCCCGGGCGTCGGTGGTCTTCACTGATCACAGAACACAGCAGCTCGAACTCACGGGGGTACACATGCACAGCAGGAAGCGCATCCTTGCAGCCGGCCTGGCCACCGCGATCTCCGCGGCGGCTCTCACCGTCGCCGGTGTGGCGGTGCCGGCGCAGGCAGCCCCTGCCCAGGGGACCGTCGACTGCGACGGCTGGGTGCACAACAACGATTCGGACGTCGGCATCGCGGGCTGCCAGAACAACACCGACCACGCCGTCACGTTCCGTGCCGAGATCGTCTGCGGCTGGGCCCCGGACGTCTCCGGCAACTGGGTGACGCTGAACCCGGGAGAGTACGGCGAGTCCACGGGCTCCTGCGCGTTCTACAGCACCGGTGTCGGCAGCGTGGGCTGGACCATCCAGTGACGCATGGCTGTTCAGGTGCCGCCAGTCAACACCACGCGTTGTAAACCGGCATGAACGACGTCGCATCGTTCCACAGCTCGCCGATCATGGCGGCGTAGCCCATTTGCGCCGGCAGAGCTTCGCAGGTGTCCAGGATGGCCGCTCCCGGACATCGCCCATTCGTACGGTAGTGCGTCGGCTTCGCGCGGGGTGGTGGCCGGGCATCAGAGCTGAGCACCCTCGGCGGAGTCGGTCGTACGTGAGAGCGTCTCCCACGCGCGGATGTCCTCGTCCACGACGGATCGGGTGAACAACTCGTCGTAGTCGTCGAGGGACCGCGCAGCGCGTGTCATGGACCGTCCGGCCCAGTCGGTGCGGAAGGGGCCGGGCTCGATCGCTGTGACGTGGATCCCGAATGATGTGCGGCGATCGTCAGTTTCGCGTTTGACGGTCATCCCGACGTCGTAGCGGGCGCCCCCCGTATGGGGGAGAACGTCATCCCGGGTGCTGATGTGCGGGCATCTCCGCCTGAGCACGATGGGACGCATGCTGAAGATCGACACGCTGCCCAACGTTCCACGCTGGGCAGCCCTCGGCGCCCACATCGTGCCCCTCGTCACCCTGCCGTCCGGCCTGTGGCGGATCGCCCAGGTTGCCGGGCTCCCGGTGGCCGAGCAGTTCGGCCGGAACGGACGCGAGGTGGTGGTGGCGGTCTTGCTGACCTTGATAACCGAAGGCCTCGCCCTGCTCACCCTCGGACTGGTGCGGCCTTGGGGCGAGATCGCACCCCGCTGGCTCCCGCTCATCGGCGGACGGCGAGTGCATACGCTCGCGGCGGTGATACCAGCCCTGCTCGGGGTAGCGGCGCTGTGCACGATAGGGGGCTGGTTCACCTGTAGCCAGGCGGCAGGCCTGATTGAGCGTGTCACACAGACGCCAACCCAACAGGTGCTCCTCGTGGTTTGCTACTCTCCGTTGCTGGCCTGGGCGCCTCTCCTGGCGGCCACGACGGTCGCGTACTACCGGCGCAGGACGATGCCGTGTCATGACCGGCTTGAAGGCACGGACTGACGTCGATTCCCGCCATGCGTTGCCGATTCGTGGCGCGAACGGCTTCAAAACCGTTGTCAGATGCGGGAGACCACTGAGCGGCCGGCCGAGGTGATCGGGCACGCGATGTCGGCGGTCACAGGTGCGTGGCCTCGTTGCGGAAGCGCAGACTGCCGTCGGCGTAGGGCTGCGCCTGCCAGCAGTGTCCGGTGCCGTCGTTCTTGCTGTTCGGGTCTTCGCAGTTGAACAGCACGGTGTGGGTGCCGGGCCCGGCGTGGTCGCTCTCGAAGACGTCCATGCACCGGCCGCTCATCCCTGAGCCGGGCGGCACCGGAGCACCGACACGTTCCGGACAATCACCCGGAAACGGCACCGACTTCGCCGAAGCATCAACGAATCCGCAGGTCCGATCGCAGATCACGGAGATGCGAGACCGGATCGCGATCCCGCCTGAGGCGATCGCCCAAGCCATCGCGTTCGTCATCGAGCAGCCTGCAACCGTCGCCGTGAACGAGATCGTCGTCCGGCCCACGGCCCAGAACTGAACCCTCTCAAAAGATGGGCGGTGCAGCACACCCGTGCGGACGTGGACGCGTCGGAGCGTGCGGTCACCCAACTGCCCAAGGTGGTCCACAGCCACTCTCCCCCGATGACACCGCCTGACGCTGCCGCCCGGCCTTGGGTTGCGGCCCCCAGTGCAGGGCCGACCGCGGCCACGCACGTGGAGACGGTGGGGGCCGCGAGGGCTCTGGGCCGGCGGATCGATCGCGGTTCCGATTCCGCAGCGCGTCAGCGGTGTCCGATGGCAGCGGTGATGAGGTGCCGCACCGCAGCCGCGTACAGGTCCGGGCGCAGTACGGCGAGGACAGCGGCCACCGCGGCTACGGTCAGCCACCACAACTCCCCGCGGCCGTGCGGCAGACGGCTCACCGCACCAGCTCCGCGGCCCTCGTGGCCTGGCCGAGCAGCCACTCCAGCGGCCCGCGCCGGAAGAAGCGGGCCCAGAGCGTCGCGAACACGGTGACGGCGGCGATGAAGCCGAGGAGGACGTGCGGCGGGGAGCCGGGCAGTTCCTCGATGCCGAGGAACTGGATGCCGACGACATGGAAGACGTACGCGGTCAGGGACATCGACCCGACCGCGATGACCGGGCGGGCGAGGCGTTGGACGCGCGGGACGGCGTCGACCGCGGCGAGGCAGGCCGCCAGGACCGCGATCGCCACGCCGGTGTTGGCCAAGATCGAGAGGGTCGTCTCACTGTGCGGCGAGGCCACCAGAAGCCCGGCCGGGGTGCTGCCGTCGGGGTAGCCCCAGGTGTCGGACCACCAGGCGGAGGCGGCTGATCCTCCCTCGCTCCGACCGCCGGCACTCAACTCCGACAGCGCGCCGGGGACCATGTGCAGGGCCAGCCAGGAACCGCCGTGGCCGAGCACGGCGAGACCGATGCCGGTGAGCGCGAGGCGTACGCGGACGGCGGTGGCGGCCAGGTCGAGGCGGGCCACCGCCATTCCGGCGATGACGAAGGGGATCCAGGTCAGGGCCGGATAGCTGCCCGTGAAGAGGAGCGAGACGATGCCGTCGGCGTCCGCGGGCCAGGTCCACACGCCGTCGGCGCCGTCGGCGGGGAGCGCGTGCTGGATGACGTACAGGAGCTGCGGCAGGACCAGAGCACTGGCTGCGGCGATGACGGCCAGCGGGCGGGCGCCGAGCCGGTACAGCGGCAGGACGAGCAGGAAGTACAGGCCGTAGAAGGCGAGGATCACCTCGACCGGGGTGCCGCACATGGTCAGCGCGGTGCCCAGCGCCAGCAGGACGAGCGCACGGATCACCACCTTGGCGACCGCCTGACGGCCCGCCAGGCCCGTCTTGGGGGTACGGCGGCCGGTGATCAGCAGGATCGAGAAACCGGCCAGGAAGGCGAAGAGGGCCGAGGCGCGGCCGTGCGCCAGTTCCATGAGGTGCCCGGTGACGCCGCCCCGGGACGGGTCGGGGCCGACGTGGGCCGCGTACATCCCGAAGACCGCGAGGCCCCGGGCCAGGTCCACGCCTATCAGGCGGCCGACCGGAACTCGTGGGCTCTCGGGAGCCTTGGACGGGTTGTTCTCCGCTGCCCCCGGCGGGACGCCGACCGGTGCCGTGAGCGCCGTGTCGTCTGCGTTGTGGGTCATGATCTCCAGGCTGGAGATCAGCCCGGGCCAGGAGTATCCGGCGACTGTCCGGTCCTACCCCGCCACCCGGCGGGGTACGAGCCAGACGAGGAGAGACCCGCGGGCGGTGTCGCACGCTACTTGATGACCGCGTTGGCGACCACGACGATCACACCCAGCAGTGCGTCCGCACAGCCGACCGCCAGAGCCGAGCGCCATGCGCGGCCCGATGCGCGGGCGGCGGACAGACCCCAGGCGAAGAGCAGGGCGATGTTGAAACCGAAGGCCACGTACTCGATACCCGCGGAGCACCACCAGCCCCAGCCCGCGCCGAGCAGCATCACCGTCGTGGGCACGGTGGCCATGAGGAGGGGCCATTCGCCGGCCAGCACACGCAGCGCGCCGACGCGGTACGGCGAGACGGCACCAGGCGAGCGGCTGTACGACGCCCGGTGGCTGCTGATCACCGCCGTCGCCTCGGCCCTGGCCCACGGGTACGCATGGGAAGCTTCCTCGGAACTGGGGGTGCCGGGCCGGAGCGGCCGGTCTCCCGGGACAGCCGGTGCGATCCCGACGGCACCATCCCTCACCCTTCCGGAACCACCCGGTCCATGGGTCCCGGGCTCCCCCCGTCCGGCTGGAACCCTCCCCCCGACCGGCGGGAACGTCCCGCCACCCCGCCTCGGACGGCGGGTCCCGGGCTACGGTCGGAACGGTGACATCGACATCGACATCGACGTGCGGCCGCCGGAGCCGTACGCACAGGGACGGCGAGGCGGGACGCACGTGATCCGGGTCATGGTGGTCGACGACGAGGCGCTGGTGCGCTCCGGCTTCAAGCTCGTCCTGAGCGCGGCCGACGACATCGAGGTCGTCGCGACCACGGCCGGCGCGGCTGCGGTCGACACCGTACGGCGGAAAGGTCCCGACGTCGTGCTCCTCGACATCCGGATGCCCGACGTGGATGGGCTGACCGTGCTGCGGCAGTTGCGCGCCCTGCCGGAACCGCCGGTGGTGGCGATGCTGACGACCTTCGACGCCGACGAGTACATCCTCACCGCGCTGCGCTCCGGCGCGGCCGGGTTCCTGCTCAAGGACACCGAGCCCGACCAGCTCGCCCAGCTCGTTCGCACCCTGGCCGCGGGCGGGGTCGTGATGTCACCGAAGGCGTCCCGCGCCGTCTGGCAGAGTCACCCCGGTGCGGAGGTCGTCGACGACGAGGAGGCCACCCGCGTCGGCCGGCTCACCGAGCGCGAGCGCGAGGTGCTCGTGCTGATCGCGCAGGGGCTGTCCAACGCCGAGATCGGTACGCGGATCCATCTCAGCGCGGGCACCGTCAAGGATCACGTCAGCGCGATCCTGACCAAGCTGCGGGTCGGCAGCAGAGTGCAGGCGGCGCTGCTCGCGCAGCGGGCGGGACTGCTCGACGAGGGACAGCGGCGCCCGGAGTCCGGGCGATGACCGCGCCCAGGGCATGGTGGACGCGGGTCCCCGATCCGGTCATCGACGCCATGGTCGTCGCGGTCGCCGTCGGGGACGTACTGCTCAGCCTGGCGGACGCCGGCCCCGTCGCGCAGTCCATGGCCGCCCTCGCCTGCGCCGCGCTCGTCGTACGACGACGCTTTCCGCTTCCGGTGTTCCTGCTCACTCTCCCCGCCAGTCTCATGCTGGACATCGTGTTCGCCCCGTTCGCCGCCCTGTTCACACTGGCCGAACGCTCCCGCAACCGCCGCCTGCTCGTCGTGTGCGCCGTCCTGTTCGCGCTCGCCTCCGCCGCCCCCTGGCCGCTGTACGACCTCACCGCGCACGACCGGACTTGGACCCTGGTCTACTTCTTCTACACGCTCGCCACCGCCGCCGCCCCCGTCCTGCTCGGCCAACTCGTCCAGGCGCGCCGGGACCTGGCCCGCCGGCTCGTCGAGATCGAAGAAGCACGCGAGCACGAACGCCTGCTGCACTCCCAGGCCGTCCTCGCCCGCGAACGCGCCCAGCTCGCCCGCGAGATGCACGACGTCGTCTCCCACCAGGTCAGTCTGATCGCCGTACAGGCCGGCGCGCTCCAAGTCGCCGCTACGGACCCGGACTTCAAAGAGGGCGCCCGCACCATCCGGTCCCTCAGTGTCGGCACCCTCGACGAACTGCGCCACATGGTCACATTGCTACGGGCCTCCGGAGGCCGGGCCACCGAGCTCACCCCGCAACCCACTCTGGCCGACCTGCACAAGCTCGTCACGACCAGCGGCATCGACGCCGAACTGACCGGCGAACTCCCTCCGGAGGTCAGCACCACCGCACAGCGCGCCGTCTACCGCACCGTCCAGGAAGCCCTCACCAACGTCCGCAAACACGCCCCTGGCGCCTCGGCGACCGTGAGGCTCTGGCGCGCCGACGACGGCGCCGCCTTCGGCGTGACCGTCACGAACACACCCCCCACCCGCCCCTCACTCCCTCTCCCCGGTTCCCATCAGGGCCTGATCGGCCTCAGAGAACGCGCCGAACTCCTGGGCGGCACCTTCGAGTCCGGGCCCACCGCCGACGGCGGCTACGAAGTGGCCCTCCGCATCCCGCCCCGCACCGACTGACGGCCGGAACCGTTCCGCTCGGCGCCCGTGCAACGCGCCGCCGGGGCGACTGCTTCCGACTGCGTCGGGCGGCTGCACGGCGCGATACGGTGCCCCTGCGACCGTACGCCGGGCAGCCCTGGGTCGCCGGCACGCGCAGGAGACCAGCCGCTGGATCGAAGAACTGCTGAGGCCGGAACGCCTCCGCCACGCTGACGTTGCTGCTTTGGGTGAAGTCCCACTTGGACACGTATCCGCTCCGGAGCCTACGGGTGGCGCACCGAGGGTGGTTTCGCCCTCTACGACTGCGGCCGACGGCGCTGAGGCGGCGGCGCCCCGAGCCCGGGGACACCTCAAGACACCGCATGCCACGACCATCGTCGGGAACCTGAGCTGTACATCGCGGAAGCCGGCAGGACCCGGTCCCTTTCCTCATTCGTCACACGCGTTTCAGGCACCGGCGATTCGGCCAGTCCGCGTCGCCCGAGGGCGGCCCTGTCCCGGCGGCCAAGCGTTCGCCCCCTTGCGTTTCAAGGGCCCCGGTGCGTCCGGAACCGAGCGCGTTCGAATCCCGTGGCACGTCGTTAAGCCGTGCACCGCCGAGCCATCCAGGTGCGGCAGCGACCTCCGGGAGGGATGCACGTGACGATGACTGACGCCTCGGCCGCGTATGAGGAGACACCTCCGCCTCCGCCCCCGGCGGAGATCCACTACAGCGGCGAGTACTCGATCAATCCGCTCGGCGATGTGTCGTTCACGCACATGTGCGCCCGCCTGCCGTCCGTACTGCACCGCATCTGCCGTATGGCCTGGGCGCTGGATCGCAGGGCGGCGGCACTCCTCGTCGTCTGCCAGCTCGTCACAGGTGCGGCCGCCGCCGTGGGCCTGGCCGCGACCGCCCACGCCATGCAGTCGCTCCTCGGTGCGGGCGCGGTGAGCGACCGGCTCCATCACGCACTGCCCGCGCTGCTCGTCGTGACGAGCACGGCGGCCCTCGGCCGACTGGCCGGTGCCCTCTCCTCCTACGCCGACGGAAGGCTGACCCCGCAGTTGACGACGTGCGCCGACACCGGGCTCGTCGAGGCCGTGTGCCGGGTCGAGTCCGCCGCGTATGCCACGGACGGCTTCGCCGACCGGCAGGAAGCGGCGGAGATGGGTGTGATCCGCACCCATGTGATGGTCAACGACGCGCAACGGTTCGTGTCCGCGCTGATCAGGATGGTGGCCGCGAGCGGGGTGCTTTCGACGCTGCACTGGGCGATGCTGCCGCTGCTGATCCTCGCGGTGCTGCCGGCCGGCGTCGGCGCGGTTCTCTCGGCCCGGGTCGACTACGAGATGCACTACACGAACGTCTCGGACCGTAACGTACGGCACATGATGCGGTGGTGGGCCACCACCCCCAAGCACGGCGACGAGGTCCGCGCCAACGGCATGACCGGCTACCTGCTGTTCTGGTACCGGTCACTGTCGGAGCGCATCGACCGCCGTCTCCTCGCCGCCGCGCCCCGCACCCTGTGGATCACCTTGCTCTCCTCCACGGCCGGCGGGTTCTTCCTCATCCTGACGTGGGCCGCGCTCGCCTGGCTGACGACGACCGGTCGCATCGAGCTGGCCGTCGCCGCGACCGCCGTCGTGGCCGTGCAGACCACGCTGGCCGCACTGTCGCAGGTCGTCATCAACGGGGCGGCGCTGTTCCACACCAGCCTCTACCTCACGGACATGCAGACGTTCCTCGACGACGCCGCCCGACAAGCGCCTCAGCGCGGTGAGTTGACCGTCGCATCCGTGAACGACATTCGTCTCGACGGGGTCGTGTACCAGTACCCGGGCAAGGACCGGCCCGCCGTCGACGGGGTCTCGCTCACCTTGCGGCGCGGCGAGATCGTGGCCATCGTCGGCGAGAACGGCAGCGGCAAGTCCACTCTCCTGCGCCTGATCACCGGCATCTATCTCGCCGACAAGGGGCGCGTGCTGTGGAACGGATCGGACCTCGCCACCGCCGACCAGGACACCGTCTGGGCGCGCACCGGCCTCGTGCCGCAGCTCTTCGCCCAATGGCCCCTTCGCGTACGCGAGAACGTCACCCTCGGCCAGCCCCGCACCCACCACGACGACCCGGTATGGGAGGCGATCGACGCCGTAGGGATGCGTGAGGCAGTCGACGCCCTGCCCAGCGGCATCGAAACCCTGCTCGCACGAGAGGTCTTCGGCGGCGCCGAACTCTCCGGCGGACAGTGGCAGCGGCTGGCCTGCTCTCGCGCGATCTACCGCAAGCCCGAACTGCTCATCCTGGACGAGCCGACGTCCCAGATGGACGCCCGTGGCGAGCACCAGATCTTCGAGAAGATCAAGAGCGGCGCCTCGGACCGCATCACGATCGTCGTCACACACCAGTTGGAGAACTCGAAGGTCGCCGACCGCATCATCGTGATGGAGCACGGCCGGATCACCGAACAGGGCCGATACGACGAACTCGCGGACGCGGGCGGCCTGTTCGCCGACCTTCTCGCCCTGGCGAAGGACAGGTGATGGCCAGTCGCCAGGAGAGCTGAGACCGGTAAGCGCCCTCACACGGCACAGAACAGAATCGAGGCACAAGTGACGGACACCTGGCAGACGATTACCCGCCTCGCCGATCGCCTGGAAGACCATTCCACGCTCCCGCGCGAACAGCGCGTCCTCCTTCAACTGCTCAAGATCCAGGAGGAGGCAGGCGAGGTCGCCGAGGCTGTGATCGGAGCGATGGGGCAGAACCCCCGGAAGGGCTACTCCCACACCTGGGAGGATGTCGAGGCGGAGGTCTGCGACGTCATCGTCACCGGCATGGTCGCGTTGGTCCGCATGAATCCCGACGCCGCCGCCGTATTCGCCCGGCACGTGGAGCGCATCGCCGAGCGGGACCTCAGCGGGGTTACCGAAGGTACCCCTCAGTGAACCGGCCCGCGCGATCGCCCAGGAATCACCTTGGAGGCTTCCGGTGACCACACACGGTCCAACCCGACCCCCATGGGTGAGGACGGATGGCGAAGAGCCCCGCACAAGATTCTTCACCGTCGACGATGAGTCCGGCCGGACCGAGGAACTTGCAAGCCTGCTGGAGACGTTCGCGAACGGCCTGGACATCGCACGCCGGGTGACAGCGCTCACCGACGCGATCAGCAGGGCAGGACTCACAGCAGTGCGCGCCGAATCGATCGGCGCGCATGTGTGGCCGGAGCGGGATCTGCGGCTCAGCCGATGGTGGGCACCAGGAACCTGGCCACGGAACTTCCTGCGAGCCTACGAGCGGCGCATCCTCGACTACTACGTCGTCACGGCCGAACGGCCGCGACAGCGGGACTCCCGTACCGCAAGGCAGCGCCCGACGGCTGGGCTTGGCCGCGTCGCATGACCGCGGCTCGGTCCAGGCCGGCACTCCGGCGGGACGGTGGCCACCACTGGGCCGCGTGGGCCCACGCCCCGGGCCGGGTCCCTTGGCCGGCCCGCGGTGCGCACGCCCGATGGCTCGTCGAGGCCGACCGCACTAACTCTGGTCTTCGCCCTGCAGCCACGCCGGCCACCCCAGCAGCCGGCGCTGGGCCTGAGGGCTGTACGCAGGGGTCCCGCGGGTCTTGCACCCCTCCGGGGGCCGAGGACGTGACTCCAGGAGCTGAATGTCGCCGATGTAGATCGGCGTGGTGCACTGTTCAGGATCGGGCTTGTGAGCGGGAGTTGCCTGGGCGATGCCGGTGGTCAGCAGCAGGCCTCCCAGGACGGCGGTCATGATGGCTCTAGCGGTTCGCGGCATGATCATCCTTTCGTGCGGGACCGGCTTCAGCCGCTCCCGCCAGGAGCATGACGGCCGGGCACGGCACCGTAGGTACCCTCACCGTGCCGACACCGAAGATCCACCCTGATGTCCTACCGGACGGCGGGACGAGGGCAAGAGCCGGCTGAAAGGCACCGGCTCATCGCCCTCAGCAACCGTCCCAGATGCTCCTGAGTGACGGTGACTTGCTACTCCTGGCCGCCTTCCCCGGCGGCGTCCGGTTGGTCGTTCGTCTCGTCGTCCCACGAGGCACCGGGAAGTGCGGTGTCCTGCGGGCCGGAAGGTCGGATCAGCGATGATCGGGTTCTGCACGGTGGGCGCGTCGCACCGCATCGGACATGTGTGCCTCCGACTCGCAGTTGCCGTGAAGTCGCCGGTCGACTCGAATCGGCTGCCGTCAGGAGGTGTTTGCCGTGAAGCCTTGTGTGACCTGGTCGAAGACAGGACGGTAGGCGTCCCACTGCGCCTCGGGAGCCGACAGGTAGATGTCGTATTCGCGGCCGCCCTCGCGGCCGTAGCCGAGGTCGATCGCACGGAAGGAGCGCGCACGTCCCTTGAAGGTGAACTCCCATACGGCCGCGGGCTGCCCACGGAACGTCGTCTGTTGCATCCGCAGTCGGCGGTAAGTGGCGTAGTTGGCCTTGGTGTTGGACTCGATGTCGGCGAAGTGGGCGGAGGGGGTGTGCCCGGCCGGGGCAACGGTCCCGATCGTGACGCCGGCCAGGCCGGACGGGTCTGCGTAGATGACTTCGTCGGCTGCCTGCTTGCGGACCTTCCAGTCGTCCGGCACGGGGAAGGAGACGCCGAGCCGGGCGTCATGGACCAGACGGTAGCCCTTGGGCAGGGTGGAGGTCGCGGGGAACGGTGTTGCGGCCTGGTGGACCCGGTCGGGACCGGGTCTGCCCTGATCCTGCTGCCACACCGCGTAGAACGCCGCGCCCGCGGCTACCGCGAGGGCCGCCGTCACCGCGACGGCGCCTGTGCGCTTCCGCCGCCGCTTCCTGTGGTTACGGCTGGCGGACCGGGTGACCGTGGGAGGTTCCGGCTCCTGCGTGGGCGCGCCGTCGGCTTCGCGTCCGGACGCCGTTCCGCCTCCGCGCCCGTCGTAGCCTCCCGCCGGGTCCGCCGAGGGCGCCACCACTGTCGTCTCGGCAGCTCGTGCCGCCTCCAGTGCGCGTTGCGTCTGTTCCGAGGACGGCCGCTCGTCGGGGTTCTTGGACAGGAGTGCCTCGACGAGGGGCGCCAGCGGTCCGGCCTGTGTCGGGGGATCCAGCGGGTCCACGGCGATGGCGTACGCGGTCTCCATCGCCGTGTCCCGGCGGAACGGTGGCCGGCCCTCCGTGGCCTGGTAGAGCGTCGCGCCCAGCGCCCACAGGTCGCACGCCGGTCCGGGCTGCTGCCCGCGAATCCGTTCCGGGGCCATGTAGTCGATGGAGCCGACCATCTCGCCGGTCTGGGTCAGCGTCGACGCCCCAGTCGTCATGGCGATGCCGAAGTCGGTGAGGACCACGCGGTCCTCGGCGCCGAGGAGCACGTTGCCGGGTTTGACGTCGCGGTGCAGCACACCGGCGGAGTGTGCGGCCCGCAGAGCGGCGATCATGCTGAGACCGATACGGGCGGCCTCCGCGGGCGGGACGGTTCCGCCGCCCTTCAGGAGGTCACCGAGCGTACTGCCGGGGACGTACTCCATGACGATGCAGGGCCGCCCGTCGTCGTCCACGACGTCGTGGACGACGATCACGTTGGGGTGGGTGATACGGGCGGCGCTGCGCGCCTCACGCCGGGTGCGTTCGTACAGCGTGGTGACCTCGTCGGCGGACAGGTGAGGCTGTACGTGCAGCCGCTTGAGCGCGACCTCGCGGCCGAGCATCTCGTCCATGGCCCGCCATACGGTGCCCATGCCGCCGCGGCCGATCTGCTCCATGAGCCGGTACCGACCGGCGATGAGCCGTGCCTCCACCGTCACCTTGCGCCCTCCACCACCTCTGTCCATGTTCAAAGCGAATTGATCGCTTCGTCACCCTAACCGCTGTCCTTCATTCGCTGGGCAGCGAGCCAGGGTGCGATGCCGTCGGATGCAGGTCCGTTTTCCCCTGCAGGACGGCGATTGCCGGACCGGGGGGATTTTTTCGTGAGCAATGTCACCTTGCAGGCCGCCAGCCGGTACAGGATTCAAGGATTGCCCAGGTCGCAGCCGCCGCGCAGCCGTGCTCCAACTCGTGCCGCTTTCCTGCACGTCGGCCGGGACGCTGATGAACCAGCGCACGCCCGACGAGGCCCGGTTCTGGCTCGCCGGCTGCTGGCGGGCCAGCTGCTCGACGCACTGTGGCCCGTGCTGCCGAGCCTCGCCGACACGCCCCGCGCCCACATCATCAACCAGCGCCCAATGGAGGTGCTGCGCGACCTCGGCGTCGAACAAGACGTCATCGGCCGGGCCACCCCGCAGCACCTGACGGGCGGCACGGCCTTCTGCACCAGCCTGGCCGGCGAGGAAGTCGGCCGGGTCCGCTCCTGGGCAACGACCCGCTGGTACAGGCCGCACACGAGCTCGCGAGCCCGACCCGTATGTGCGACATGCCCCAGCACCTCATGGAGCCGGGCCTCTTCGACGCGGCCGTGGCCCGCGGCACCCGGCTCTGCCTCCAGACCGAGTACCTCCCCCGCGCCCAGGACGCCGACGGCGTCATGGTCACCGTCCGCGACCGGCTGCGCGGGGACACGTAGGGGATCCGCGCCGAGTACCTCATCGGCGCGGACGGCGGCCGCTCGAAGGCCGCCGAGGACACGGACCTGACCCGGTACACCCCGCATCGTCCGTCGACCCTCTAGTGGGTGCTCGCCCCGGGCGCGACGGTCGGCGGCACAGGCGCTGGGCTGGTGCGCTGCGTCCGTCCGTGGCACGAGTGGCTGATCGTGCGGGGGTACGTACGGCGCCGCCGAGGGCGCCCCCGACCTCACCGTCGAGTCCGCCGAGTCCGTCGAGTCCGTCGAGTCCGTCGTCCGCAAACTCGTCGGCGACGACGACATCCCCGTGACCATCAAGTCGTCGTCCGCGTGGACGGTCAACGAGAAGTACACCGAGATGTATGCCAACAGCCGCCCGTCTTCTGCGCCGGTCGCCACCCACCGCCATCCGCCGTCCAACGGCCTCGGCTGCGACACCTCGGTCCAGGACTCGGACAACCTGGCCTGAAAGCTGAAGAAGGTCCTCGACGGGACCGCCGCCCCCGGCTCCTCGGCACATACACCGCCGAGCGCGCCCCGCCCGTGACCCGGAGCTGTACCACCAGCCCCCTGCCGCGCGGGCGCCAAGCTGCCGCACGCCTGGATCACCTCCGGCACCCGCAGGCTCTCCACGCTCGACACGGTCGGCAAGGGCCGATCACCCTGCTGACCGGCATCGGCGGCGACGGCTGAGTGCACGCGGCACAGGCAGAGGAGATCGACATCGCCACCGTGGTCATCAGCCCGGGGCAGGAGTACGAGGATCCGTACGGCGACGGGGGGCTGAGCGAGGTGTCCGACGCGGGTGCCCTGCTGGTGCGGCCCGGCGGCTTCGTCGCCTTCCGGTACGCGGCTGCGGCCCCGGACGTCGGGAAACTGCTGACCGGCGCGGTGCGGCAGATCCTCGGACACGTTTGAGCACGGGACCATGGAGGAAGCCGGTCGCTATGGGCAGCGGGACGCGGGACGGCGTAGACGACGAGGAGCGGGCATGACCACCGGGACCACCGGGACTATTGGGACCACCGGGACGGGAGAGGCTGTCACCGAGGAGGCCGTCGCCAGTCTGCGCGGGGCAGCCGATCCCCGGCTGCGCAAGTTGCTCAGCGGACTGATCCGCCATCTGCATGACTTCGTGCGCGAGACCCGGCTCACCCAGGAAGAGTGGGAGAAGGCCATCGGCTTCCTGACAGCGACCGGGCAGACCTGCACCGACACCCGGCAGGAGTTCATCCTGCTGTCGGACGTCCTCGGTCTGTCCATGCTCGTCGAGACCATGAACGGTGACCGCGCCCCCGGCGCCACCGAGTCGACCGTCCTCGGCCCCTTCCACCTGACCGAGTCGCCCGTACGGCGGCTCGGCGACGACATCGACCTGGTGGGCGGCGGCGAGCCGTGCGTCGTCAGCGGCCAGGTACTGTCCCGGGACGGTACTGCGCTGCCGGGCGCGGTCCTGGACGTCTGGCAGGCGGACGCCGAGGGCTACTACGACGTACAGCAGCCGGACCTCCAGCCCGCGGGCAACGGCCGCGGACTGTTCACCGCCGACGCCGAAGGGCGCTTCTGGTTCCGCACCTGCGTACCGGCCCCGTACCCGATCCCCACCGACGGCCCGGTCGGCGCACTGCTGCGCGCCACCGGCCGGCACCCCTACCGCCCCGCGCACATCCACTTCATCGCCACGGCCGACGGACATACCCCCGTCACCACACACATCTTCGTGGCCGGCAGCGACTACCTGGACTCCGACGCCGTGTTCGCGGTGAAGCAGAGCCTGGTGCAGGAGTTCACGGAGACCGACGATCCGGCGCTGGCCCGGGAGTTCGGCGTCTCGAACCCCTTCCGGCATGCGTGCTTCGACCTCGTCCTGGAGCGTGCGTCATGACATTCTCCGCCGACTTCGTGTACGAGACCCGGCCCGTGCGGGTCGTCTTCCGGCCCGGCGCGTCCGTGAACGCGACCCCGGAGGAGGCCCAACGCCTCGGTCTGCGGCGCCTGTTGGTGGTCTGCGGCAGCCGGGGCGAGGCCACCGCCCGGTCGGTGGC
>NZ_CM002285.1:406828-463060 GCF_000497445.1 Streptomyces roseochromogenus subsp. oscitans DS 12.976
GGCGATCGCGCTGCGCACGGGCCTGCCGCTGATCGCCGTGCCGACCACGTACGCGGGTTCCGAGATGACCCCGGTCTGGGGCCTGACGGAACACGGGGTCAAGCGCACCGGAAGCGACCCGGTGGTCCAGCCCCGCGGCGTCGTCTACGACCCCGAACTGACCCTCACCCTCCCGGTGCCGCTCTCCGTGACCAGTGGCATCAACGCGCTGGCGCACGCCGTCGAGGCGCTGTACGCCCCGGACACCTCGCCGCTGGTCTCGCTGATGGCGGAAGCGGGCGTCCGCGCCATGGCGGGGGCGCTGCCGCGGCTGGCCGCCGAGCCCGACGACCTCGACGCGCGCGGCCGGGCTCTGTACGGGGCGTGGCTGTGCGGAACATGCCTTGGCGCGACGACCATGGGACTGCATCACAAGCTGTGCCATGTGCTCGGCGGCACGTTCGGACTGCCGCACGCGGAGACACACACGGTGGTGCTTCCGTACGCCCTCGCGTACAACGCGCCCGCGGTGCCCCAGGCGCTCGCCTCCCTGCACCGGGCGCTGGACACAAAGGACGCCCCGCGCGCCCTGCGGGATCTGTCGGTTCACCTGGGCGCACCGCGCTCACTCGCCGAACTCGGCTTCAAGGAAGGGGACTTGACGTTGGCGGCGGAGCAGGTGACAGGAGAGCCGTACGCCAATCCACGCCCGGTCACGGCGGAGGGTGTCCTCGCGGTCCTCCTGGCGGCGTACGAGGGACGGGAACCCACCGTCTCGCCCTGACCTCCGACCAGGAGCGACTGTCTCGTATGGAGACACCGTGCCCAGGCGGTCTGCCACAAGATCGAACAGGGGGTGTGACCGTATGCAGGCGCGGCTGTTCCGGCATGCCCTCGACCGCTGTTCGCACGCGCGGCGAAAGGCGGCGGGCCGGCTGCGCCAACCGTGAGGAAGGGCGAGCATAATGGCTCGCGCACTGCTCCGGCGCCGGCGGCTCAAGGGCGCCTCGGCCGAGGCTGCGGGCCTTTCGCTCCCCCTCCGGCCCGGCGCGGGCGCGGTGGGCCGCGAGGTCGTCGACCCGATGGGCTCGCCCATGGCGGCCGCGGACGTCACGGTCACTGCGCTGGACACGCACCGCGTCATGGCCCGCGGCACGACCGACCCGTACGGCCACTTCCTCGCGGCGCTGCCGCCCGGCCCGTACAGTCTGCTGCGACAACCACCTGCGTTCGGCCGACTTCCTCGACGTCGAGCGTTTCCCGTACATCGACTTCGCGAGCACGCGCTTCGCCCACCGGGGCGGCAGCAACTGGTCGCTCCAGGGTTCCGTCAGCAGAGGACCACACCCTGAACTGGCGCTCGACGCCGGCCCGCGGGGTCGCGGTGGTGGGCCCGACGGTCCAGCTCGAACCGGAAGTACAGGCGATGTACCGGACGCACGACACGCCGACGCCTCCGGAGCAGGCCCGAGTCGGCGACGCGTCGGGGCACCGACTGCCGGCGGCCGACTCGGCGACGGCGACCGGCGCCAGGAAGTCCGCGATGAGGTCAGGGATGGCTGCTTGGCCGCGTCGGCCGAGGCGTGGCCCGGGCCGTCAGGCCGGACGTTCCAGGGCGCCGGTGATCAGCGTTTCGAGTTGCTGTGCGACCTGGTCCAACGGCTCCATGCTGCGCTTGGCCCGGCACATGGCGATGGCGCCCTCGACCGAGGCCACGACGAGGGCAGCGAGTCCGGGCGCCCGGTCGGGATCGGCACCGTGCGCCGTCAGCGCGTCGGTCAGCAGCCGCTCCCAGCCCTCGAACGCCTCGGCGGCGGCGACCAGGGCCGGCGGGATCTCGTCGGAGGGGGGCTCCTCGACGGAGACGGCCAGGACGGGACAGCCGGCCCGGAAGTCGCTGTCGACGACGATGCCTCGCCACAGGGCCAGGAAGGCGCGCAGTCCGGCGACCGGGCCCGCGTCCAGTTCCGTGCGCAGGATGCGGGCGACCGCTTCTCCGGCGTGCCGCACCGCCTCGGTGGCCAACTGTTGCTTGCCCTCGGGGAAGAAGTGGTAGGTCGAGCCGAGCGGCGCCTTGGCGTGCTTGGCCAGCTCCCGGATGCTGGTCGCGTTCAGGCCGCGCCTGCTGATCATGTCGGCGGCACCGACCAGGATGCGCTCGCGCGATGTCGCGCCGGGCTTGGCCACGTCCCTATTCCCCTCTGGCTATAACGCTCGTCATAGTCTAGCGTGACCTCCGCCTATAACGACTGTTATAGACCTGCCCATCCCGACCGTGACCATGCGCAGAGCACAAGGGGAGACTCCGTCATGCCGATGATCCGGCTCACCGTCCCGTCCGGCGCCCTGACCGCCGATGGCCGCCAAAACATCCAGCGCGCCCTGGCCGCCGTACTGCTGCGCTGGGAGGGAGCGCCCGACACCGCGTTCTTCCGCGCACAGGCCTGGAGCTATCTCGTCGAGCTGCCGGAAGGGACTCAGACCACGGCCGAGGACGACGTGCCCCGCTTCCTCGTGGAGGTGACGGTGCCCCAGGGCGCACTGTCCGAGCGCCGCAAAGCCGGTCTGGTCGAGGACGTCACCAAGGCCGTCCTCGCAGCCGCCGGCCTCCCGGCGGACGACGCCCTGCGGGTGTGGGTGCTGGTGCATGAGCAGCCCGACGGCACCTGGGGCGCCGGCGGCTCCGTCATCCGTCACGCCGACCTGGTCGCGCTCGCGAAGGAGCAGAAGGGACAGCGGGCCGATGCGTGAACTGACCTACGTCGCCCGTGACACCGTCGAATGGCGCGAGGCACCCGACCCCCGGCTGCGGTCCGACGAAGAGGCGATCGTCGCCCCGGTCGCCGCCACCTCGTGTGATGTTGACACCGCGATCCTGGCCGGACACGCGACGCAGCGGCAGCCGCATATTCAATACAGCATGGACCCGCCCTTCGCCCTCAGCCACGAGTGCGTGGCCCGGGTCACGGAGACCGGCGACGCCGTCACCACCGTGGCCCCCGGCGACCTGGTGGTCGTGCCCTGGTCCATCAACTGCGGCACCTGTGAGAACTGCCGTGCCGGACTGACCGCGCACTGCACGGCCGTACCGCACATGGCCATGTACGGCGCACCCATCGGCGGCAGTTGGGGCGGGCTCTTCTCCGACCTGGTCCGCGTGCCCTGGGCGGACGCCATGCTCGTCCTCCTGCCGGCCTCGACCCGGTCGTCATGGCCTCGGCCAGTGACAACTGGTCCCTGTCCTGGCGCCTGATCGCCCCGCACCTGAGGGCCAGACCCGGGGCCCGTGTCCTGGTCGTCGCACGCGGCAGCATCGGGTTGTACGTGTGCGACATCGCCCGCGCCCTCGGCGCGTCCGAGGTCCTGTACGTCGACCCGGACCCGGAGCACCGCGCGATCTTCCGCGGATACGGCGCCGCCACCGCCGAGACGCTGGAGCCAGTCCGGCAGGGATTCGACATCGCCGTCGAGGCCACCGGTCGCGTCGACCAGCTCGCCCTGGCTGTCAAGTCACTCGTGCCGGAGGGCAACCACTTCCGCCCCGGCGAGCTGCCGCTGCTCGACATGTACCTCACCGGTGTCACGCTGCGCATCGCCCGGGACAACGTCCGGGGCCATATCCCCGATGCCCTCGACCTGGCACGCTCCGGCCGCGTCGACCCCGCCCGCGTCGTCTCCCACGTCTTCGACTGGGAGCATCTCCCCGACGCCTCACCCGGCCGCCCTGGCGGTGGAGGGCGACGAACCGTCGGTCGCCCTCGTCGCCCTCCACGACGCACACCTCGGCATCGGCGGGCGGCACCCCGTACACCTGGATCCTGGCGTCGAACTGGTCGGTCCGGACGTATGAGATCGGAGTGTACGACTGCTGTGCGCCGAGGATGTTGGCGGCGGCGACACCTGCCTGTTCGGTGGCGTTGGTGCGGATCTCCAGTCTCAGCAGGGAGCCCATGGCGTCATGGTGCCAGCGGGACACGTCGCCGACGGCGTATATACCTTCAGCGGCACGGCTGGTGGCGTCGCACACCACTCCGTTGTCGAGCACCGGGCCGCTGCCGGCCGACCATACGGCATGTTGATGAACCGTCAGCCTGCCCACCGTCGTGCCGAGCCGGAGCCGAACTCCGTGCTCGGTGTGCAGGTCGGCGAGCAGCCCCGCGACGCGGGGACCCAGTTGTGCGGCCATCGCCGCGCGTCCGGGGCCGGCGAGGGTGACGTCCGCGCCCATGGTCCGCGCGGTTGCGGCGATCTCGGCGCCGCGCACACCGTCCCCGACCACCACCACACGCGCGCCCGCCCGCAAGTCCGCCCGCAGCGCCACCGCGTCGTCCACAGTACGCAGCACATGGACGCCCGCCGGCCCGGCCTGGCCTGGAAGTTCCCGGGGCCGTACCCCTGTGGCCACGACGACGGCATCCGCGCTCAGGCGGCGCCCGGAGGCGGTACGGACGGTGCGTGTGGCGGACTCCAGCGAGTCCGCCGGATCCCCGAGCACGAACTCGGCTTCCAGGAAGGCCAGTTGGAGCTCGCTGCGCAGTTTGGTGCGCTCGGTGCCCAGTGCGGTCAGTGTGCCCTGGTAGCCCTTGCGGCGCAGGGCTTCGACTGTGCTGAGCCCGGCGGCCGGGGAGACGCTCGCGGCCTCGCGTACCGCGGCATGCTGGTCCGCGAGCGGCTCGGCGTCGAGCAGGATGACGATGCCGTCGTCGTCCCGCTGGTCAAACACTTCCGGTGCGATCAGGAGTGACGGGTCGGACCTGGGTGGTGACGGGTGCGCGCAGCAGGCTGCAGATCGCGTCGGTCAAGGCGAGGGCCGTCTGCTCCCAGGAGGGCTGGAGCGGAGCCGCCCCCGCGGCAAGGGCGCGCTCCAGCTGGGCATAGGTGTGTGTGATCAGATTGCGCACACAAGCAGCTCCCCGGCCTGCCGGTGCCGGTTCTCTCGCAGCACGTCGAGGAGTCGTACGCCACCGAGTTGCTGACAGGCGGGACCGGCGGGATCGGCTACCTGCTCAAGGACCGGGTCGGGCGGGTGGACGAGTTCTCGACGCCCTGGAGCGGGTCGCGGCCGGCGACACCGCCCTGGACCCGGAGGTCGCCACCGAACTCCTCACCCGTCTCCGCGACTCGCCCCTGGACGCGCTGACCCCGCGTGAGCGGGAGCTGCTGAAGCTCATGACGGAGGGCCACGACAACACAACCATCGCCAAGGACCTGTTCGTCACCGAACGCGCGGTCCACAAGACTTCGGCAACGTCTTCCTGAAGCCGGTCCTGCCGCCGAGCGACAGCGGCCGGGGACGGTTCAGTCACTCTTCCGATTCACATCTAATGCGATTTCAGGGCACTTCGCGTACCAAGAGATCGAGAAATCGGCGCGCCACCGTCCACTTTAGAGGCATTTCACATAATCTTCGGTAACTGCAAGGAGTTGATCCGTCACTGAACGCATCCACCCCACTTCCATCGGAGTTGACATGAACAAGCTTCGCAAAGTTGCCGTCATGGTCGCTGCGCTCGGTAGCGCCGGCCTTCTGACGGCGGGCACCGCACACGCCGGCGGCCAGGGCGGCGAGCACAAGGGCAACGAGGTCCTGCAGAGCTCCAACTGCAGGTCCCACGACCTGAATCTCGACGTCCTCGGCGAGGTCGGGATCCTCAACGGCGTGCTGGGCAACGCACTCGGCGGCGAGGGCGACCCCGGCGCACAGGACACCCACATCGGCTCGACCATGGGCTGCAACAACAGCGCCTTCAAGTAGGCGGATCTCGGCTCACCGGCATTCGCCCAGGGAACGCGCCACTGGCGCGAAGAGCCCTGGGCGGATGGGGGAGTCGGTCGGCGTCGGGGGCACTACAGCGCCCCCGACGCCGGCACGCGTGAGGCTACGTACCTGGTGACATCACACACGCAGGGACCTCGGCACCGACAAAACCCGCATGCGCGTGCGGTTACCACGCGCGGGCAGGACCCTGGCGGGCGCTGTAGCGCATGAATTCACCGACCGCCGTACTGCCCGCCTCCGTACTGGCCCCCGCCGTACTGGCCCCCGCCGTACTGCCCCTGTCCGTACTGGTCCTGACCGTACTGCCCCTGACCGTCCTGCCCCTGGCCGTAATCAGCGCCATACTGACCCGGTCCGCAATCATCGCCGTACTGCCCCCCTCCGTAAGGAGCCGGTTGCGGGGCATAGTGCGGTTGCGCGTATGGGGCACCGACGGCCACGGCGGTGGCCTGCGAGTTGGCTACCGCGGTGCCGCCCCCCACGGCCACTGCGGTGGCTTGAGAGTTGGCGACGGCGGTGACCTGCGGAGGGGCGCCATAGCCACCGGCGAAGCTGACGCCGGCGCCCAGGGCGGACAGCCCCGCGACCGCAGCGGCTACGACCGCAGCGCGTTGAAACTTGCGCATGATTCGACCCTTTCCTGTTGATGCGAAGCCGGAATGGCGACGCGGTGTGAGCATAAATGCCTGATTTGTGATGATGTGGGATCGTGCGCTCTCCATATGCCGTGTCGGTTCACAGCGATACGAGCGGAGTTGGCGCCCCCGGCGAAGAGCGCCGGTTCCGTTGCCGTACTGTGCGAACTCTTCAACCTGACCCAGGATGAAAATCGTATTCTCGGCCCTATCGAGTTCATCGAAGCCAAGGTGAACCACGACGTGACGGTCTTCCGAGAATTGCTCGACTACGAGACCCACAAAGCAGTCGACATCCTCAACGACTTGGCGACCGACCGTCTTTATCAGGTCGAGAACTCCGCCGTCACCGAACTTCCCGCCGTCCGCAACGGCCGTGGGCGTCACGCCGGCGAACGCCCTGACATCCAAACGCACAAGCTGCGCCGCGTGCTTGGGGCTGAGGCCGGTCTGGGTTCGGAACCGGGACCACAGACGCTTACGGCTCCATCCGACCTCGGCTGCCAGCCGCTCGACCCGGGCACCTCCCGGGTTCGTCAGCATCTCCCCCACACGAAGGCGATCTCCGGATCGACCGCTCGGCCCGCCTCGTGCCGTCGGGCCAGGGCGGCCTCCGGGATGGCGAACCGGTCGTCCCATGACCCGGCAGCGCCTAGTTGCTCCTGGGGCCGCCCAGCTCCCAAGAGGCGCCCAACTCCGCGTGCGCCACGGCCGGTGACAGCCGTACCTGCAGGCACTCCATGTCCCGGCCGTACCCTCGGACGCCCCGGGACGCGAGCCCGACGACCACACTGCCGTGGTGCGGCCGGCCGTTGGCGTCGTCGACGGCGAGGAGTGCGTCACCGAGGTGGACGGCCACCGTGACCGCCGGGTTCGGGACGACGTTCAGGTCGACGGGGTCCGTGGTTCGAGCCCGGAATCCGGCCGTGCTGACCCGCAGCCGACCGGGGCGCGGCGGGGTGGCGATGTCCCACACCGCCGCGGCGTCACGAGCCGGCTCGGCGGAACTCATGCCGCCAGGGCACGGAACATTCGTCCAAGACGGGTCGTCGCGGGCGCCACGACACTGGCTGCCACCGACAGCACCCCGGACCAGATGGGACCGCTTGTGATGCGCTCGCCGATCGACCCGTTCACGCCCGCCGTCGAACTCGCCGCTGCCATACGCCGAAAGGAGGTGAGTCCGGTCGAGGTGGTGGACTGCTGTCTCGAGCGGCTGAACGCCTTCTGCCACCGGGCCGACGACCACGTCCGCAAGGCCGCGTCCGCCGCGGCCGACGCCGTGGCGCGAGCCTCGCGGTGGACGACCTTCCGCCGTTCCACAGTGTCCCGCTGCCGATCAAAGACCTGCTCGACGTGGCCGGTTGGCCCACCTCCCACGGCTCCGCCGGCGCCACGCGGGCGCCGGCCGCGGCGTCGGAAGCGGTGGTGCGACGGTTCGTGGACGCGGGGTTCGTCCTGCTGGGCAAGACGACCACCTCCGAGTTCGGCGCCTTCCCTTCACCGCGACCGAGGCGCTGGGCATCTCCCGCAGACCGGGCGGTGGCCACGCGCTTCTACAGGAGGGCGTACGTCTTTCACAGCACCGTCACGAGCTTCTGCGAGTCTCCCGGCTTCGTGCCGTCGGCGCCCACCACGCAGGCCATCTCCAGTCCGAGCCCGTACGGTTCCGAGTGCCACAGGGGCTGTGATCCGCCGGACACGCCCTGGTCCCGGCCGGCGCCCGCGCCGCGCGGCGCACGCCGGAGATCAAGGGGCCGGCCAGGCTGGTGCCGGTGTCCTGAGACCGAAGATGCGGCGGAATCGACTTTGGAATGCTTGCCGCGGTCAGGACGCGCACTTTAGGTGGTGAGGTCTCGACGCACGGCCGACAAGGCGTGGACGCACCTGGGACGAGGATCGGGTGCATGAAGAAGGTGCTGGAAGCAGCCGGGTTTGTGGCTCTGGTGCAAGGTGTGTTGGGCCTGGTGCAGGAATTCACCCACTGGCAGGTGGGTCTGGTGCAGCGGCTGTCGTTCTTCGACGGCTACGACGCCGTCGTGAGCTTCATTCTCGTCATGCTTGCTTGTGCGCTGTTCGCCGCGGCCGAGAAGCTCCGGCACTGAGGACTCCCGAGCACCGGACACACTCACCTAGCGGGCGACGGTCCTCGCCAACAGCACGGCGCCCCTGTCCGTTCCCGCCGCCAATCCGCCCGCCGTCCGCGGAGGCAGGGCCCCTCCGCCCCGCGTCCAGGGCGTCCGGTACCTGGACTTCACGGACGGCACCGCCTCGTACCGGCTGCCCTCGGGACACTACGCGCCGGCGGCATCGCCCAGCTGACATTCAGTGGTGTCCGTGCTGCATGTGGTCACCGCGGTCATGGCCCATTTCAGGTGAGCCGCCCATCATCCGCAGCATGGCCGGCCCCCCGGTGCGCAGGAACCGCACCAGGAACACGGCGGCGAGGACGAGGAAGGCGATGTTGAGCCACGTGGTGTAGTTCCAGCTGACTCCCTCCATGGGGACCTTGGCGTCGGCCTGGTCAGGGATCAGGCCGAGGGTGCCGAAGGCGAACTCCACGATGTATCCCGCGATGACCATCGCCAGGTAGAAGGTGCCCAGGAGGAAGGCGGCCATCCTCGCGCCGTAGTACTTCCGGTAGATGTTGATGATCGGCAGGATCAGCAGGTCGGCGAAGATGAACGCGACCACGCCGCCGAAGCTGATGCCGCCCTTCCACAGCACCACCGCCAGCGGCACGTTGCCGATGGAGCACACGAACGAGGCCATCGCCACCAACGGGCCGACGACGGGCCCCCACAGCTTGGTGGCGAGCGGGTGGCCCTCGAAGAAGAAGCCGCGCCAGAACGAGTCCGGGACCCAGGCGGCGATCGCGCCGGCGATGAGCAGGCCGGCGACCAGATCGCGCAGGATCGCCGCCCACTCCATGACGAACACATGGCTGGTGGCGGTGAAGCCTTCTCCGGAGAACAGCCGGCCGGCGAAGGAGCCGTCACGCTGCACGGACATGTCCATCGCGGCGTGGCCCTCCATCGACCCGGCAAGGCCCCGTTCCGCCTGTTCGCGCGCCTGGCGCAGGAGCCCCGCGCGCAGGAACAGCCGGAAGAGGACGGCCAGCATGACGATCATGACGGGACCGCCGACGAACTCGGCGGCGGTGAACTGCCAGCCCATCAGCAGCGCCAGGATGACACCGAGTTCGACGACGAGGTTGGTGGAGGCGATCTCGAAAGCCATCGAGGCGGTGAAGTTCGCGCCCTTGCGGAACAGCGAGCGGGCCAGCGCCACCGCGGCGTAGGAGCACGAAGAGGACGCCACGCCCAGGCCCGCGGACACGGCGAGGGTGCGGGGCCGGTCGTCGCCGAGCAGGGCGACGACGGTGGACTTGCGGACCACGGCCTGAACCACGGCGGACAGGGCGAAGCCCAGGATCAGGGCCCAGGTGATCTCCCAGGTCATGGACCCGGCGATCGACAGTGCGTGCAATACGGCGTGCATCTGTGAAGCCTTCCCTCCAAGGTGCGGCGTACGGCCGACGGACACACCCATGTCCGGGGGCCCTCCTGCCGGCCACCAGTCTGCAGCCACGGGGCCCGTGTTCCCGCTGGAACGGTTTCCCGGCGGCAAACTCTCCAGAACTGCCGACGCCGCCCATCTCCCCTTCCCCGCAGGCCGGTTCGAACGCGAGATGCGCGATCTGTTCGGCATCATCTCCCTGGGCCACCCTCTCCCCGCCGCCTCGTACGCCACTTGCA
Organism: Streptomyces roseochromogenus subsp. oscitans DS 12.976; assembly: GCF_000497445.1. Taxonomy (NCBI): domain Bacteria; kingdom Bacillati; phylum Actinomycetota; class Actinomycetes; order Kitasatosporales; family Streptomycetaceae; genus Streptomyces; species Streptomyces roseochromogenus. Next base: position 416,980 of record NZ_CM002285.1, read on the forward strand.
CTGGCCCCGGGGCTGGTACCCGATGCAGATGCGCCTCGACGCCGGTCCCCCGCCGCGGACCGCGCCACCGGGTGCGTCGGTCAGCGTGAGCCGCTGGGACTTCGACGGCGGGGACGGCCGGCCCGCCCACACCGGTCATAGGTCCTGGCGTGACACCGTTTCCGCGGCCGTCCGGCTTCCGGTCGCACCATGGCCGAGCAACGGAGGGATCCTGCGGTGGGCCGTCGCCAGGGTCCGGGTGCGGGCGGGCTGTGCGGGCCGCAGTCGGACCACGGCGTCCAGTCCTCCGTCAGGAGCGGCCTCCAGCGTGACCTCGCCGCCGCTCGCGTGGGTGAGCCGCTGGACCATGGGCAGGCCGAGGCCCGTGCCGTCGTGGTGGGCGTCCGAGGCCCGCCAGAAGCGGTCGAAGGCGCGGGCACGGTCCGCCTCGCTCATGCCGGGCCCCTCATCGATCACATGCAGTTCGACCAGCGCCGTCGTACGGCCGCCGTCGGCCGGTGCGGTGACGGTCGCCAGGGTGATGGTGGTGCCGGGAGGGGACACGCGCAGCGCGTTGGAGAGGAGGTTGTCGATGATCTGCTCCAGTGCGCCCGCGACCGCCCACACCGTGCCGGCCCTCGGCCCGGCCACGGTGATGCCGACGCGCTGATCGCCGGCGAACGCGGTCCAGATGGCCGCGCGGTCGGCGACGACGGCGTCCAGGTCGACGGTCTCCGGTGTGATGGCCGCGTTCTCCAGCCGGGCGAGCGCGAGCAGTCCCTGGACCATCCGGCTGAGCCGTCCCACCTCGCCGATCGCTTCGTTCAGGCTCGCCTGCGCGCGGGGCGCGAGGTGCGGCTCGAAGTTCTCCAGCCGCAGGCGCAGCGAGGTCAGCGGGGTCTTCAACTGGTGCGATGCCTCGGAGGCGAAGGCCTCCTGGGCATGGAGCAGGTGTTGCAAGCGGTTCGCGGTGTGCGTGAAGGAGGCGACGAGCCGGCGCAGCTCCGGCGGCCCGCGGTCAGGCGCGGGCGGCTGGGTGAGGCTGCCGTCGGCGAGTTGCGCGGTGGCCCGTTCCAGGTCCCGCAGCGGCCGGGTGATCCAGCGGGCGAAGGCGAACCCGATCAGGGCGGCCACGGCGAGCGCGCCCAGCGCGACGAGGGCGAGCACCACCCAGGTGGCCTGGACCCGCTGCGCGAGGGGAGTCAGGGGGTACAGCGACCGTACGACGCAGGGCACGCCATCGTTCGACGTGCCGGGGACGGTCGCGAACAGGACCTTCCGGCCCGGCACGAGGTCGTCGCTGATCCCGGTGGCGGGTCCCTCGTGCAGCGCGGTGGCGATGTCCGGTGCGGCAGAGAGGTTCCTTCCCGCGGCCGAGGCGTCGACGGTGTCGGTGAGGACGATGCCGTTGCGGTCGGTCACGACGACGCTGCTGCCCGTGCGCCGCGCGTAGCCGCGGGCCAGGCCCGGCAGGTCCGACACCAGCCCGTGCTCGAGTCTCTCCTCGCATACCCCGGCGAGGGTCACCGCGCCCAGTTCCGCCGTATGGGAAAAGCGGCTCAGCTCGCTTCGGGCATAGACGAAGCCGAACGGCACTTCGAGGGCGAGCAGGACCAGCAGCATAAGGCTGAGATAGCTGAGCAGCAGGCGGCGGGTCACCGGAGGCCGTGCCACGGATCCGGCCGTACCGCGCAGCCGGCGGGCGGGTCCAGGCGGAATCCGATGCCGCGGATGTTCTCGATCCAGGAGGGGTCACCGAGTTTGCGGCGCAGCGCGGCGATGTGCACATCGAGTGTCTTCGTCGGGCCGAAGTAGTCCGGCTCCCAGACCGTGTCGAGAATCTGCTGGCGGGAGCAGACGGCTCCGGGATCCTCGGCGAGGCAGACCAGCAGGTCGAACTCCTTGGGCGCCAGGGCGATCGGAACCTCGTGCAGCCGCACCTGCCGGGTGCGGCGGTCGATGCTCAGGGGGCCGATCCGCTGGGCACCACAGCCATCGGCACGGCTTCCTCCGGAAGGCTCCGTGCCGGAGCCGCCGCCATCGGGGGACGCGGTCCGGGCCCGGCGGGTGACGGCTCTGATCCGCGCCACCAACTCCCGGACCCCGAACGGCTTCGACACATAGTCGTCCGCGCCCAGCTCCAGACCGAGCACCCGGTCGACCTCGGAGTCTCGAGCGGTGATCATGATGATCGGCACCGACGAACGAGCGCGCAGCGCCCGGCAGACGTCGATGCCGTCCATGTCGGGCAGCCCCAGGTCCAGCAACACCATCGCCGGTTCTGTCGCGGACAGGCCCTCGGCGCCGGTCCGCGCGTGTTCCACGGTGAACCCGAAGCGGCTCAGCCCCTCCACCAGCGGTTCGGCCACCCGGTCGTCGTCCTCGATCAGCAAGACGTGCATGCCGACAGGCTCACAAAAGGCGGCCGGGTCGTGCGCGGCAATCGCCGGGATATTCCCTCGTCCCGGTGATTTTTCGGCTTGCTGTATGGATTACGGGAGGCCTACAGCGTATTGACAGGGTGCGGTTAGGAGATGGTTAAGGGGTGGAGGGGCGAGTCAGCTGCCACCTGGGAGTTCGAGCTGACGACATACGGTGCCGTTCTCCTCCGGGCGCTCCTGGGCCCCGATCCGGGAAATGCCCCGTTTCCCGGAATCAGGCTCGGCGCCGCGTGCGGCATCACCTTTATTGGCGCTGGATTTTCCTTTAACCGAGGTCGCCTAGGGTGCGAGACAGGAAATCCCACCGACACCCGGGAATTGCGCCATGCCGACCCAATCCCTCGACTCGACGTTCTCCGAACTGCGCCGGGTGCGTCCGGATCTCGTGGAGCCTTTCCTGGACGCGTTGCCGGGAGCGCGGGCCACCGTGCTCGGACGGCTCTGGGGCGCCTTCGCACGCGAGCCACTTCCTGGCGTCACCGCCCGGCAGCAAACAGCGGAGACACTGGTCGTGACGCTCCATCACGGGGTGCGACTGGCCGCGGCCGGCACATGTACCCAGCGTTGTGCCGACGTGCCCGGGGATTTCAGCGTGGCCGGGCCCGACGGCCCGATCCGTGAACCGGCTGATCTGCTCGCCCAGTTGGGGCTGCGAACGGCAGCCGCGCAGCGGCTCGCGGCGGAGCTGGACAACAGCGTCGTGAACCTCGCCCTCGCCCGCGCGGCGAACGCCGGGGGGTTCGTTCCGCCGCGTGACGCGGTCGATGCCGAACAGGCGGTGGTCGACGGCCACCCTCAGCACCCGTGCTGCCGTACTCGTACGGGCATGTCCGTCGCCGAGGTGCTCGCCTACGCGCCCGAGCACCGCCCGGTGGTCCAGCTGGCGCTGCTGCCCGTCCCCGCCGACCGCTGGCAGGGCACCGCCGCCTGGCCCGAGGAGCTCAGGGACGGCGACACGCACCTGCTCCCGGTCCACCCCTGGCAGCGGGACCACGTCCTCGTACGCCACCCCGGCCTCACCACGATCCGGCGTACGATCCCGGCCCGTCCGCTGCTGTCGTTGCGCACCCTCGCACCCGTGGCCGGCCTCCCGGGCCGTCACATCAAGACCGCGCTCGACGTCCAGGTCACCAACTACCGGCGCACCATCTCGCCCGTGGAGGTGGCCGACGGACCACCGCTGTCCGAGCTGGTCTCGGCGGTCGTCGACAAGGCCGGGTACAGCGACGGCCTGCAAATCCTGCGCGAGCTCGGCGGGGGAACCGTGCGGGTGGCCGGGCAGGCGTGTGCGAGCGTGGCGGCGATGATCAGGGAATCCACCGATTCCCACCTGGACGCCGGAGAGATCGCCGTACCGCTGACGGCCGTGCACGCCACCGGCGCGGCCGTGGTGGCGGGCGATCCCGTGCGCTGGCTGGCGGACTTCGCAGAACTCGTCCTGCCGCCCACTCTGACGCTGCTGTCCCTGGGGGTGGCGCTGGAGGCACACGGCCAGAACACACTCGTCGCTCTGCGGGGCGGCCGGCCGGTGCGGGTGCTGTACCGGGACCTGGACGGGGTGCGGATCAGTCCCCGCAGGCTCGCCGCCTGGGGGTGCGGTGTGCCTCCGCTGGCCGGCACGCGCGCCGGCGACGACATCGACGCCCTGCGCACCAAGCTGTTCGGCGGACTGCTCAGCGGGGTGTTCAGCGAGCTGGTCGACGTCCTCGCCCGGACCCGGGCGGTCGATCCCGCGGCGCTGTGGGAGACGGTGGCCCGGGCCGGGCGCCGCGTGTACGCCGAGCTGCCCGACACCGGAGACGCCGCGGCCTTCTTCGGCGACACCCTGCCGCTGAAGGCGACGGTCGCGATGCGTCTGGCAGAGGACTCAGGCAAGGCGCAGTGGACCGCCGTGCCCAACCCCCTGGCTCGGCACCGCTGACGTCCACGGGCCACGCGACCGACGACTGACGCACCCATGACGACGCACTGGAGCTTGCGCATGCCCCTCCCCACTTCCACCCCCGACGCCCGCGCCACCACCGGAGCGCACACCGCCGACGCCGTCACCGCTCACACCCTGCTCAACTGTCTGATCCGCGAGGTCTGCGCCCCCGAGCACCAGGTGACCGTCGACCGCGGTCACCTCCTGCTGCGCCTGCCCCGCCGCGGCCTGTTGCTGCGGGCGAGACTGCGCCGTGTCTCGATGATCGGGGCACACCGCTTCCAAGGCCCCGTCGAACGGCTCGACGGCGACAGCGCCTGGGTCACCGTGGACTGGCGCGAGCTGGCCGGCCATGTCCAGGACGAGCTGCAGCTGCGCACCGGCGTGGCGAACGGTGAGTTCCTGGACCAGGTGGCCGACAGCCGAGAGACCATCCGCACCGCCCTGGAACACCGCGCCCACGGGATGCCTGAGCAGGACATCTATCTGACGTCGGAACAGTCCCTGGTCTTCGGCCATCGCTTCCATCCCACGCCCAAGGCGCGCACCGGTGACCCGGCGGACTGGCTGGCGTACGGGCCGGAGACCGGCGCCCGTTTCCGCCTGCGGCACCTGGCCGTACGCCGGCACCTGGTGCGGCAGGAGGGCGACCTGAGCGAACTCGACGCGCTGTGCCCGCCGGCCGACCCGGAGTTCGTGGCACTGCCGGTGCACCCCTGGCAGTTCCGGCTGCTGAGCCGGCACGAGCGGCTGCGTGCGGCGCTGGCCGCGGGGGAGGTCGTGGACATCGGGGTGAGCGGGCCCGAGTGGGTGCCCACGGCGTCGGTGCGCACGCTCTATCAGCCCGACGCGGACACGTTCCTGAAGTTCAGCCTGAACGTCCGCCTCACCAACTGTGTCCGAAAACACGCCCGTTACGAGCTGACCGGCGCCGTCGCCCTGAACCGCCTGCTCCAGCCCGTCATGGCCCGGCTCGCCGCACGTTTCCCGGGATGCGCGCTGCTCGCCGAGCCCGGGTACCGCACGCTCGCCACGGACGGCGACACCGAACTGCTGGAGGGGTTCGGCGTCGTCGTACGCTCCGGGCTGCGCACCCATCTGCGCCCCGGAGTGACGCCCCTGCTCGCCGCCGCGGTCGCGGACGAGTACCCCACCAGTGCCGCCCACGTCACCCACTTGGTGGCCCGCGGGGACGGGGACGTACTGGCCTGGTGGGACGCCTATCTGCGGCTGCTGCTGCCGCCGGTGCTGGCCGCCTACTTCGAGCACGGGGTCGTACTGGAACCGCACCTGCAGAACGTCGTCGTCGGAGTCGACGCCGACGGCGCACCCGTGCAGATACTCTTCCGCGACCTGGAGGGCACCAAGCTGCTGCCCCGCCACCACGCACACGCGCTCGCCGCCCTCCCCGAGGACGTCCGCGGCCCCCTCACCTACGATGCCGAACGCGGCTGGAACCGGGTCGCCTACTGCCTGCTGGTCAACCATGTCGCCGAGGTGCTCGGCGCCCTCGCCGACCTCGATCCGGCACGCGAGCCGGCGCTGTGGGGCCTGGTCCGCGACCGGCTCGAAGCCTGTGCCGGCCGTACCGGCGGGCCGCCTCGCCTGCGCGCCCTGCTCTCCGGGGTACCGCTGCCCGCGAAGGCCAACCTCCTGCTGCGCTGGGCCCGCGAAGCAGACCGGCACGCCACCTACGTCCCCCTGACCAGCCCGCTCGGCGCGGGATTCCCCCGTGAGGTGCCCCTGTGAGAGCCGCCCTGCTGCACCACGTACACCACCTCACCGACGACGAACTGCCCGCCTACATCTACGACTTGCCCGGCCTGCGCGCACACGTCCGCACCATCCGGGCCGCGCTGCCGCGGCGCGCGCGGTTGCTGTACGCGGCGAAGGCCAACTCCGACCCCCGCCTGCTGCGCGCCCTCACCGAGCACGTCGACGGGTTCGAAGTGGCCTCCGGGGGCGAGATCCGGCACATCCGCGGCCTCTTCCCCGACGCGCCGATCGCCTTCGGCGGCCCCGGCAAGACCGTGGGCGAACTGGTCCAGGCCCTGGACGCCGGGGTGGAACGCCTGCACATCGAGAGCGAGCACGAGCTGCGCACGCTGACGACCGTGCTGGGCGACCGCACCGCCGATGTGCTCCTGCGTGTCAACGTACCCGTGGCGGTCCGCTCGGTCGCGCTGGCCATGGGCGGCGGACCCAGCCCGTTCGGTCTGGACCCCGCCCAGCTGGACCACTGCCTGCGCATCATCGCCGCCGACGGCCGTATCCGGCTGCGCGGGCTGCACGCCCACCTGGCCAGCGGCCTCGACGCGCGCGCCCATCTGGCCCTGGTCGACCAGGTCATGGGCTGGGCGGTCCGCTGGGCGCACCAACGAGGGATCACGCTGTCCGAGGTCAACATCGGCGGCGGCATGAGCGTCGGCTATGCCGACCCCGGCGATGTCTTCGACTGGCCGGCCTTCGGTGCCGGACTGCGCAGGACGCTGGAGCGCCACCCCGGCCTGACGCTGTGGATCGAACCGGGCCGCTCGGTCACCGCCTACTGCGGCTGGTACGTCACCCAGGTCCTGGACGTGAAGTTCAGCCGCGGCGAGGCGTTCGCCGTCCTGCGCGGCGGCACCCACCATCTGCGCACCCCCGCCGCGAAACAGCACGACCAGCCTTTCGAGATCATCCCCGACGATTCCTGGCACCAGCCGTGGGACCGGCCGGAGGCCCGCGACGAGCCGGTGACACTGGTCGGCCAGCTGTGCACGCCCAAGGACGTCCTGGCCCGCCACGCCACGGTCGCCCGGCTGCGGGTGGGCGACCGGATCGCGTTCGCCATGGCCGGTGCCTACGCCTGGAACATCTCCCACCACGAGTTCCTCATGCACCCTCATCCGGCCTTCCACCATGTCGACGACGCAGGCACACCCCTCACGCACACCTACGACGCCCACACCTACGTCGGCCGGACGGTATGAGCACGGACCACCGAACCGGCGGACGGAGCGGCGGCGGGGCTCCGGGGACGGCGCTCGACACGCTCACCGTCCAGCCCTTCCGGCGCTATCTGATCGGCCAGTTGACCTCCAACATCGGCACCTGGATGCAGCGCGCCGCCCAGGATCTGCTGGTCCTCCACCTCAGCGGAAACAGCGGCAGCGCGGTCGGGATGGTCACCGCGCTGCAGTTCCTGCCCCAGACGCTGTTCGGCCTGACCGGGGGCGTCCTCGCCGACCGGTTCCCCAAGCGCCGGCTGCTGCTGATCACACAGACGGGCATGGCGGTGCAGTCGCTGCTGCTGGGGCTGCTGACCGTCACGGGCGCGGTGAACCTGTGGTCCGTGTACGCCCTCGCCCTCGCGCTCGGCACCGCCACCGCTGTGGACAGCCCCGCACGCAACGCGTTCATCTCCGAACTGGTCAGCCGGGACCGGGTGCCCGCCGCGGTGAGCCTGAACTCCGCCCAGTTCAACGTCGCCCGCATCCTCGGCCCGGCAGCGGCGGGCCTGACCGTCGCCGCCATGGGCACCGGCCCGGTCTTCCTGATCAACGCGCTCTCCTATCTGGCGGTCCTGTACGGCTTGAGCACCGTCCCGGCCGGCACAGCGCGCGAGCACAACCGGGCTCAGCGCGGCGGTCCGTGGCTGACCGAAGCGTTCCGGCACATCACCGCCACCCCGGAACTGCTGCTGCCGATCGCTCTCATCGCCGTCGTCGGCACCTGCGGGTTCAACTTCCAGGTCACGATCTCCCTTGTGGCGATCAAGGTCTTCCACTCCGGCACCGCCGCCTTCGGCTACCTCTCGGCCGCCTACGCCGCGGGCGGCCTCATCGGCGCGATCCGCACGGCCCACGGCGGGCAACTGCCCACCGTCCGCCGCCTCGTCACGGCGACGGCCGTCTTCGGAGCACTGGAAACCGCGCTGGGCCTGATGCCCGGCTACGGCACCTTCATAGCGCTGCTGACCCCGAGCGGCTACGCCGCGGTCACCGTCACCACCACCGCCAACGCCCTGACCCAACTGCATGCCGACCCGCACCTGCGCGGCCGCGTGCTGTCCGTCTACTTCCTCGTCCTCCTCGGTGGCACACCCGTCGGCGCTCCCCTCGTCGGCCTGGTCTCCGACGCCTTCGGCACCCGCGCCAGCCTGATCCTGGGCGGCCTGCTCTCTGCGCTCTCGGCACTCGCCGTCTCGGGATGGGTCACCGCGCGAAGCCGACGCCAGGCGCGGATCAGCAGCCTGAGCGGCCGCGCCGGTCCCTCACCAGCCGACCCGCACGACACGCGCCTCGCATCATCGGGCAACGCCACGACCAGCGACCGATGAGCGCCGAGTTCCGCTCCGGTCGGCGTCGACCCCGGCCCTCGCCTGAACGCCCACCGCCCCAACGCCCCGTACCCCGAAGGCATTTCCGGGGGAATCAGTGAAAACCTCACCCGTTCGTCATCGTACGGCCAGGCTGTGAGCCCTTGCCGGCCTGGTACTCCTCGCACTGAACCTCCCGTGCTGTGCCTCGGCGTCTTCGCCTCCCTCGCCGTGCCCTTGACCGACACCGCCGGCCCCGTGCTCGCCGCCCGGCTGGCGACCCAGCGCCCGCTGGTCGCGGCCGTCGCCGCGACGAAGGCCGCCGCGCTCCTTGGGTTGCTGCTCGCACCGCACCTCGGCTGGGTGTGGATCTGCGCCCTCGGCCTCGCCACCGGCAGCGCCTTCCCGCTCGCCTTCACCCTGCTCGGGCTGCGTTCACCCACGCCTCAGGTCGCGGCCCGGCTGTCCGGCATGGCCCAGACCGGTGGCTACCTCATAGCCGGGGCCGGATCGCTGGTCATCGGCCTCCTCCACGCCTTCACCGGCACCTGGGGGCTGCCGCTCCTCCTGCTCGCCCTGCTCGTCCCCGAGACGGTCTTCGGGCTGCTGGCCGGCCGCCCCGCGTTCGTCCACGCCGGCCACAGCACCGAGACGCTCCGCGAGCTACCCCGGCCCCCTGCGGTGCGCCCTACAACACGCCCACTGCGGGAACTGCGACGTTGAGCGGGCCCAAACCGAGGGGGCTCCCAGGGCTGTCCAAGACTCCACCGAGAGGCGACTCGTCAGAGGCACCGCCAGTGGGCGGGGGCGCGAGCCGCGCAGTAGCTGCGGACGTGTGAGCCGCGCCTACCCCGAGGGCGCCGACGGCGACGAGCGTGACAGCCACCATCCGGACAGTCCGGCAAGGCTTGATCATTTGGGATCCTTCACAGCGGTTCGTTCTGCTCATGCTTCTCCTGGTACGACACACCCTCACCCGCGGTGGGAAAGGTCGCGCCGCCGACGCGCCGGTGGCTCCGGGCTCCGGGTGACGCCTCGTCCATGGGCGGCATGGGCTACGGCCTCTCGCCGGGTCGTTGATCCACCACTCCTCCCCCATGCGCCTTCCCCTCGCCCAGAAGCCCTTCGAGCGCCGTCAGCACGTGGCCGCAGATCTCGTCCGGTTCCGCGCTCGCCAGAGGTTCCTGGGCGACCACGACCCGCATCAGGCCGATGCCGAGCAACCAGGCCATGGCGAGCTGGGCGCGCAGCGTGCTGTCGTCGGCCGGGGAGAGGGCGGCGAGCGCGGCAGCGTACTCTTCCCCCAGCGCGCGGACGGTGTCCGGGGCGGCGTCGGCACTGCCGATGGAGCGCAGGTATACTGCCAGCAATCGGTCCGATTCGGGTTCGCCGCCTCCCTCCAGGACACCGCGCAGTGCGGTCTCGAACAGGCGGTCCGGGGGCGTGTTGTTCAGCTGCTCCTTGCCTCCCTGCGCCATGACCTCGGTCAGCAGGGCTTGCTTGGAGCCGAAATAGCGGAATATGAGCGCCTGGTTCACGCCGGCGCGTCCGGCGATGTCGCGGACGGTGGCCGCCTCGTACCCGCGCTCGGCGAAGACCGCGCCGGCCGCGTGGAGGATGCGCGTGCGGGTTCCCTGGGCGTCACGCGGGCGGTGCGAAGAGTCCCCGCTCGCAGGCGCGCCGCCGGGCCGGTCGTCTGCGGGAGCGCCGCCCGGCCGCTCGTTCGCAGGCACGCCTGCGGGACGGTCCTGGTACCGCGTGTGCTCGCTGGTGTCCACCCTCTGCTCCTTCGTTCGCCAATGAGCCCCCTCGCGCTTGCCGAGGAGCCGTCAGAGTAACGACCGATTAGCGTCGTTGACCGTCCGGTGAACGCCTCCTAGCTTTGTAAGCGAGTGCTTACACAAGGGAGACAGCAGTGACGGCACCCGACCACACCCCCCTCGCCTATCCCTTCAACTCCAGCCTGGATCTCGCCCTGTCCGAGGCGTACGAACGAGCCCGTGACACCCCGGGACTGCTGCGTGTCCAGCTCCCGTACGGGGAGCCGGCCTGGCTCGCCACCCGTTACGCGGACGCCCGGCTGGTCCTCGGCGACCAGCGCTTCAGCCGGGCCCTGGGCCGCGAGCACGACGAGCCGCGCAGCTCCGCGGCTCAGCGGGACGGCGGGATTCTCAGCATGGATCCGCCCGACCACACCCGGCTGCGCTCGCTGGTCGCGAAGGCCTTCACCGTCCGCCAGGTCGAGAAACTCCGCCCGCAGATCAGGGAGCTGACGTCCACTCTGCTGGATGAGATGGAAGCGGCGGGTCCGCCGGTCGACCTGGTCGACGGCTATGCCCTGCCCATTCCGGTCGCGGTGATCTGCCGACTGCTCGGCGTACCGGAGGAGGACCGTCCGAGGTTCCGCGTCTGGAGCGACGCGGCGCTGTCCACCAGCTCGCTGACCGCCGAGGAGTTCGACCGCAATCGCGAAGAGCTGCGCGCGTACATGGCCCAGCTGATCAACGCGCACCGCCAGCAGCCCCGGGACGATCTGATGACGGCGCTGATCGAGGCCCGCGATCACGAGGACCGGCTGTCCGAGCTGGAACTGGTCGACCTGTGCGTCGGTGTCCTCGTCGCCGGCCACGAGACCACCGCCACTCAGATCCCCAACTTCGTGCTCACCCTGCTCGACCATCCACAGGCGCTGTCCCGCCTGCGCGCCGAGCCCGCGCTCATCACCGGCGCGATCGAGGAACTGCTGCGCTTCGTGCCCCTGGGCAGCGGGGCCGGTCAGCCCCGCTACGCCAAGGAAGACATCGAGGTGGGAGGCACGCTGGTGCGGGCCGGGGAGCCGGTGCTGGTCGCCATCGGCGCGGCCAACCGTGACGCGCTGCGCTTCACCGCGGCCGGCACGCTCGACATCTCCCGAAGCGGCAACGCCCATCTGGGCTTCGGCCACGGCGTCCACCACTGCCTCGGGGCTCCCCTGGCCCGCCTCGAACTCCAGGAGGCCATCGGCGCACTGGTGACCCGCTTCCCCCGGCTGCACGTCGCCGGCGACATCACCTGGAAGACCGAGATGCTGGTACGCGGCCCCCGGGTCATGCCGGTGGGCTGGTGAGGTGGCCCATGAGCTGGCAGTTGCACATCGCTTCGGACCGCTGTATCGGCTCCGGTATGTGCGCCGGGACCGCACCGGACCTGTTCGCGCTCGACGACGACCACGCGCACCCCGTGAACGAGCACATCGCCGAGAACGACGACCGCGCTCTGGAGGCCGCCGGCATCTGCCCGATGCTGGCCATCACCGTGCGGGACGCGGACGGAAGGGAGATCGGACCCCGCGAGTGAACCTGCCGCGCATCCGGCTACGGCTGCAGGGCGGGCGTGTTCCTGATGAGGCTGTCGAACCCCAGTGGGGGCGCCCGCGAACGCCCATGACTCAAGGGAGTTGATCGGTTCGGTGGCCGGGCCGGCCTAAGAGCGAACCGCGTCAGCGCCGTTCGGGGAAGTCGTCGCCGTACATCGGCAGACCGCTCACCGACTGCTCCCGGGACGCCTCGTCCTCGATCGCGTCCCAGTGGTCCACCATGACGCCGTCCTCCAGGCGCAGGAAGTCGGCGGCGATCCACGGGACGGGCTGTCCGTGGCCGGAGAACCGCCCGCGCACCATGGCCATGCCCCCTTCCGCCGTGATCAGCTCGCATAAGTGTCGCAGCTCCCCCGGCAGGCTCCTGATGGCAACGCCGTAGCCGAGCACGGTGTGCAGCAGGCCGATCGGGGCGATCAGGAGTCCCGCGATGATCGTCGGCACTCCGAAGCTCGGGTATGCGACCACATGGATGGACGCGAAGAGTGCTGCCCGCTCGTGGGACTGTGCGAGCGGCGCGACGGCGCGGAAGGTCCCGGAGAACGAAGCGCCGAAGCCCACACCGCCGATGATGCCTCCCACCCACAGCAGGGAGCGCACCCGCGGCCACTCCGGCCTCGATCAGTGTGGTTCCCGGCAGCACACCCGCACCGCCGACGAAGACGGTGCGCCGTGGTGTCAGACGGCCGAGGAAGAGGCCGGCCACGGCGGCTGCCGCGGGCTCGATGAAGGCCGTGGCACGCCGGGGACCACGCTCAGCGGGCGTAGGCCGGCCTGATCATCTCCGAGGGAGTGTGGGTCAGCTGTGACGCGGTCGGAGGGCACGACGTTCCGGGGCTCTTCACCGGCGAGCAGGTCGCTCACTGGAAGCAGGTGACCGGCGCGGTGCACCGCGCAGGATCCGCCGCACCCGGCCAGCACCGCGCACAGGGCGAGTGCGGCGGCCGTCGAGCGGAATCCCTTTGTCCTGTGTCCGGGCATGCCGAGGTCACCTCTTCCTGATCGCCGGTGCCGGGTGGCTTCTAGTCCGTCGGCTTGCCGTCGTACGGCAGCGTCGTCCCGGGCAGGGCGTACTCGTCGCGGCGGCCGCACATTCCGAAGCCGCCGAGGCGGCACGGCTCGCTCTGGTACGCGGTCGCTTCGGCGAGGTAGGCGGGCTCGCCGGACTCCAGGGCGTCGAGTTGGGCGCCGGTGCGTTCGGCGGTGGCGAGGGCGCCGGCCCGCCACAGCTCGCGCCAGGCGGGCACCCGGGCGCGGACCAGGCGGGCGGCGGCCTGCTGGAAGGCGCGGTACGGGCCGCCGTCCCCGGCGATCAGGGCCTCGCGCAGGGTGAGATAGCCCTCGACGGCCAGGTCCCGGCGGCGCCGGGCGGCGGCCTCGGTGTCCGGGCCGGTGCCCCTCGGGAGGGTGGCGGCAGCGGCGTACCGCTCGGGGTCGGCGAGCACTTCGGGTGGGAAGGTGAACACGGCGTCCCCGGCCTCGGGCAGGCCGCTGTTCTGCATGAGCACGGTGATGCGGAGACCGCCGCCCTGGACCATGCGGTGCACTGTGCCTGGCGTGAACCAGGCGAGGGACCCGGATCGCAGCGGCATGTACCGGTAACCGTCGGGGCTCAGGGTCTGCACCGCGCCCTGCCCGCCGGTGACGACGTACGCCTCGGTGCACACCAGATGCAGATGCGGACTCCCTCCGCAGACGCCGTCGGCGGCCTCCCACTCGTACGCGCTCAGGTGGGAAAGTCCCACGGCACCCGGCAGCGAACGAAGTGCCGCCGACTGCGCTTCGCTCACCACGTCAGACCTTCCAGGTGATGGCTGACACGGTCGCGGTCCCAGGCGCCGTCGGCGATCACGACCCGGTAGCGGTAGCCGAAGCTCTCCCCCGGCGGCAGGGCGAACTCCTCGAAGAAGGCCCAGGAGAACGCGACGGTCGGGATCGGCTCGGAGCGCACGAACCAGTGCGAGGGGTGGATCGCGGACGACTCGTCCAGGTTCTCCGGGGCGTGTGCGAACACGAGTGTGGAGTGTGCGTCGGTGTCATCGTGTTCGGTGGTGAAGGCCAGCCATGGCCCCTGACTGCCCATCACCTTCATGGCAGCGACACCTGGTTCGGAGTCGGGCGTGAACACCGCGCCGCCGGTGAAGTCACGCGGCCCGCGCCACTGCAGCCCGGTGTAGCCGGCCATCTCGCGGCCCGCGGTGGTGGGCGAGCCGAACAGCAGGGGGTCATCATGGATGTTGGTGAGACGGATGGACCAGTCCAGGGTCCAGGCGCCGGCTTCCTCGTCCACCGAGTGCACGGCGAGTCCGCGCGTCTCGCGGGCCCATTCCCGGCCGCCGTTCTCGACCCAGGTCAACTCCTCGGTGAGGCCGAGGCGTTCGCCGGTGACGGTGAGGTCCGTGAAGCCGTCGTGGCGCATCGAGCCGACCCGGTCGGGCAGCCGGAGGTAACCCTCGCCGTGCACATAGCAGTTGCCGCCCCAGAAGTTCTGCCCGGACAGATGACTGGCCGTCATCTGCAGGCCCTTGTGCCAGCGGTGGTCGCTCGGCCGGTATCCGGTCACCGTGCTCCCCGCGAGGGTGCGCACGGGGTGGGCGTAGGGCTTGCGGGCCTCGAAGGCGTCCGGGTCGGGGCGGTAGACGTAGCGGAGGATCTCGGTGCCGTTCGGCGCCTCGACCGCGAGATGCTCACCGTGGACGTGGCTGACTCGGATGCTCATTAGAGGACCATCCCTTCTGCAGCCCTCACGAGTAGGGTTGTGACCTCTCGGTCCCGGTGGGTGCATGGCCATGGGTGCGAGCCGCTCGACGGCCTGCATGAGTTCCGCCAGCCCCGCCGGGCCGAGGCCGTCTGATCGGCTTCAGGGACACGCCCCGCAGAGGGCCGATTAATGAGCTCCCGGCAGACGACCTCACCACCGGGCAGGTGCTCCTCGAACCGCCTTGGAGTACGACGCACGTGTTCATCGGATGGGACTGGGCGACCGAGACCCATGACGTGACCGTCATGGACGCCACCGGCAAGCGCATCGACCGGTGGGAACTCGCCCACACCGAGGAAGGGTTCGCCAAGACCCTGACCCGGCTGCGCAAGCACGCAGACCCGGCGGATCTGCCCGTGGCCATCGAGACGAGCCGCGGTCTGGCCGTCGACCGACTGCTCGCCGCCGGCCACCCCGTCGTGCCGGTCCACCCCAACGCCTTCAACGCGCAAGCGCCACGGGTACTCCGGGAAGAAGCCCGGCAGCGTCCTGATCGAACGCCTGCGCTCCGCCCCGAAGGCCGCCTCCCGCCTCAGCGACACCGTCGTCGAACAACTCGTCCGCGTCCAGGTCCAGCTCGTGCAGGGCATACGCGCCACCATCCGCGCGCTGGACAAGGCCATCACCACAGCCACCAAGACGCACCCCTACGCGCCGCTCTTCGCCACCATGCCGCGCATCGGCAAGGTCAGCCTCGGGCAGATCATCGGCGAGATCGGCCCGATCCTGGAACGCGCCCAGACCTGCGAACAGCTCATCGCCGAAGCCGGCGTCGTCCCGGTCACCCGCGCCTCGGGCAAGGCCCGCACGGTCTCCTTCCGCTTCGCGACCAACCGCAGAGCGCGTCTCGCGCTGACGACCTTCGCCGACAACAGCCGACACGGCAGCGACTGGGCCGCCAAAATCTACAACGACGCCCAGGCCCGCAAGAAGCGACACCCGCATGCCATCCGCATCCTGGCACGCGCCTGGCTGCGCGTGATGTGGGCCTGCTGGCGCAACGGCGCCTGCTACGACCCCGCCATCCATCAAGCCAACAGCAAGATCAACACGACTGCCAACGCCCCTCTGGTGGCATAGAGGTTGACTCAGGAAACTCATGCGCGCTCCTTGGGAGCCCAGTCGGGGTGGTCGCCGTGCATGGCCGCGTAGTAGGGGTCGCCGGGGGCGATCTCACCCGCCCGCACCGGCTGTCCGGTGAACGCCGCCTTGTACAGGGCGGCGGCGAACTCCAGGGTCGCGCGCGCGTCGGGCCCACTGCCCGGGGGGCGCTCGCCGCAGTCGAACGCGTCGAGGACGGCGTCCAGTTGGGCGATGTGCGAGCTGGGCACGTCTGCAGCTGCGGCACGCCAGACCGCTGCACGCTCGGGAGAGACGTGCGGTGCGGGGGTGTAGACCCAGTCCTCGTTGCCGTGCCCGTACAGGTGGGTCAGTTCCAGCGTGGCATCGGCGCAGTCGACACGGATACGGCTGACCTCGTGCGGGGACAGGACGCTGTTGACGACGGTGGCGAGCGCGCCGCCGCGGAAGCGGACCAGGGCGGTGGAGACGTCCTCGCTCTCGACGTCGTGGACCAGCCGGGCCGCCATGGCTCGCACTTCCTCCCACTCCCCCAGCAGGTGCAGCAGCAGGTCGTACTGGTGGATGCCGTGCCCCATGGTGGGCCCGCCGCCCTCGGTCGCCCAGCGACCGCGCCACGGTACGGCGTAGTAGCCGACGTCCCGGTGCCAGGTGGTCTGGCAGTGCGCCACCAGCGGGGCGCCCAGTTCACCGCGTGCGATCAGGTCCCGGGCGTGTACGGCACCGGAGCCGTAGCGGTGCTGGAAGACCACCGAGGCGTAGCCGCCGGAGGCTTCCTCGGCGGCGGCGATGTCGTCGTACTCGGCGAGCGACAGACACAGCGGCTTCTCGCACAGCACCCAGGCGCCCGCCTTGAGCGCGGCCACGGTCTGCTCACGGTGCAGCGCGGGCGGGGTGCCGATGAGGACCAAGTCGGGGCGCACGGCGTCGAGCATGGCCTCGGTCGAGGCGAACCCGGTGACCCGCGCTCCCGCTTGGCCCCGGAACGCGTCCAGTCTGCGCTCGTCCACATCGACGGCGGCGACGAGTTCGACGCGCTCGGCATGGACTCTGAGCGCGGGGAGATGGCTGCCGGTGGCGATGGCGCCGGTGCCGATGACGGCGACGCGGCGGCGAGGTGGGGGCAGGGACATGCGGCGCTCCTGAGGGCTCGGCAGACGGAGTGCGAACGCAGGTGCACACACACCCGGAGAAAGCGCTTGCTCCATACGAGGCGACCCTAAGGGCGGAGGGATTGTCAGGACAACCCCTGTGCAGGGGATTCGCTGGTGCGAGGGTGGTGAGGAAGGGTCGGCACCCTGCTGGGGACGGCGATCAGCGCCATGTCGGGACGGCGGGACCGCCACTGGGCTTCTCAGTACGGCGGTCGCGCGCCGTCCTCAGAAGATGTTCCGCTCCCGGTGCCGCTGGCGCAGTTTCAGGAACCGGGACCGCACCTCTTCGGCGGGCAGTCCGCCCTCCGCCTGGACCAGGAGGTCGGCCAGGGCGTCGCGCGACTCCATGAAGCCGCGCCATTTCTGCTGTGGTTTGAGCCAGGTGTCGATCGCCGTGGTGATCGCGACGATCAGGGACAGGGCCGGTACCCAGGACAGCAGCCAGCTTCCCTTCGCCTGGCCCAGGTTCTGGTCGGCGGCCACGATGGCGCTGGTCGCGATCAGAACGATGCGCAGGCCGTAGTACGTACCGCCGTACGCGTTCGTGCCCACCCTCCAGCGGCGCAGCTCCCGGCGCAGCTCGCGTTGGAGCACCGGCGGCAGCCCCTGGAGCCCGTCGGAAGAGGAGCGGGACGGTTCCTGGGCCGTAGCGGTCATGGTGTGCCCTTCCAGCGCCGACGGTCGGAGAACTCCAGCAGTTCCACGATGTGCACGACTCGCCCGTGGCCCACGGCGAGAAGCACGGTGTCGGAGTCGTGCCGGTCGCGCAGCATGCTCACGGTCGTCACCGGCTGAGGAAATCCGCGGACGGCTCCGAGCCGCGCCTCGGCCTGCGCGTCCCAGATCTCCACGGTGCGGTCGGCGGTGGGTACGGCGACCAGGATCCGCCCGTCGGCGGTGGCCACCGCAGCCACTCCACGGACCGGCTCGCGGCCGAACTCGGCCCGGATCGACCGGGACGTCAGGTCCCATACGCGTACGACGTCCGCGTCTGCGCTGACCAGCATCGAACCCTCGGGGCCGAGGACGGAGGCGAGGCTGTGCACGGGGCCCCGGTGGGCCTTGCTGCCGTCACCGGGGCCGCGCAGCTGTCCGACCGGCCTGCCGGAGGGGTGTGCCCAGAGTGTGATCTTTCCGCCCTTGTCACCGCTCGCCAGCCATGTCGTCCCGTCGGGCTGCGGGGCGAAGGCCACGGCGCCGATGGCGCGGCGATGGCCGCGCATCAGCCGGACCCGGGAGCCGAACCGGGCGCGCAACCGGTCACCTTCGCTGTCATGCAGAGCGATGGTGTGGGGGCGGCCGACCGCGATGAGTCCGTCGTCACCGTCCTCGTCGAGGGCGGTCGCCGTCAGTGCGGCCACCGGTCCGCTGCCCTTGTGTCTGATCAGCGGGGCGCCCTCCGTGCTCCAGAACTGGACGGATCCCTCCTCACTGGCCGAGACCAGGGTTGCGTGGCGCTCGCCGCCCGCAGGTACCCAGGAGACCGCGGTGACGCTTTGTTCATGACCCGACCTGACGCTGCGGACGGCCTGGACTTGGAAGCCCTCCATCGGTTTCTCGACAGGTATGTAATCGGTTTCCACGTGGACCACGCATCGGGCGATCCGCCGTCCCGTCCTCCCGTCCCAGATCCAGACCGTGCCGTCCGCGGTGCCGGTGGCCAGCAGCAGCCGGCCGTCGGGCAGCGCGACGAGGTCCGAGCTGGTAAGGGCGTCCCCGTGGGTCTGGCCGCGCTGTGGATGGTCGTCGGCGGTCGACACAGCTGTGTTCCACAGCCGTACGGTTCCGTCCTGGCTTCCGCTGACGACGAAGGTGTCACCGCTGTGATTCCGCACCCCCGCCACGGCCCGGACATCGCCGGAGTGACCGGTCCAGCCGCCGGCGGAGCCGCGCCCTCGTCTGAGCCGGACCCCTCCCTCCGGTCCACCGGTCACAAAGGCCGCCGGATCACCCTTGACACCACCGAGGGACTCGGGGGTGAAACCGATGTCTCTGGGCGTGAACCCTTCGTCACCGGTTCCGTCCTCGTCGCCGACCGGTGCCCCGGTTCGCAGATCCAGGCAGCGCACTCCGTCGGCGAAGAGCCCAGCGCGGCCCACCACGACGCCACGTCCGTCGAGTTCCGAAAGGGCCATGCCGTAGCGGGCCTTCAGCTCGCCGGGCCACTTGCGCCACCACAGTCGCGGAACGCGGACATCTGCCGACGGCGCGATGTTCCAGGTTCTGACCGCGCCCGTGGTACAGGCGGCCACGAGCACGTCGCCGATCCCCGGCAGGGAGGTGAGGGCCAGCGCGCGCGTGCCGAGACCGCCGCCGGACCAGGTCTGCCGTGGTTGGCCGCGGTCGGTGTCCCAGAGGCGGATACGGCCGTCCCGGGCGCTCGTCGCGAGCAGCGGTTCGCCGTCCGCGGTGGTGCCGAAGGCCATGGCCGTCACCTTCCGGCGGTGAGAGCAGGGTGCAACCACCGGCAGGCCTTCGCCGACGTCCCACAGGTGGACTTCGTAGTCCGAGGTGGCGGCGAGCAGGAGCCGCCCTCTGGCGCGGGTGAGTTCCACCGCCGTCACCGGCGCATGTCCGGTGGGCAGCGTGTGCAGCAGTGCGCCCGAGGCGCCGTCCCACAGATGGACCGCACCCTGCTCGTCGCCGGCGGCCACGGTGAGTGTGCCGTCCGGGTCGAGGTCGATCGCGACGGCGCCCACCGCGCTGGTCGGGCCTCCGACGAGCACGCCGTGAAAGTTCGTTCTCCGGCCGTTGCCCCACCGGACCCGCCAGCCCAGTTGCGCTTCTGTCCTCAGCTGGGGCAGCGCGTCCGGTTCGTCGATGCCGGCCCGCAGCTGCAGCAGGGCCGCTCGGTCCTCGGGTGTCAGGTTCCGCAGCTCGTCCCAGACCCGCAGATACAACCGCGGCAGGGAACGGCGTTGTTGCTCGGGCGTGTTGAGGACGCCCATCATCCGGGTCGGGTCCGCGTACGGGAGGATTCCGGTGTCCTGGACGAGGTGTTCGAGCCGACCGGCGGCCAGGGCGTAGACAGGCAGATGCTTGAGTGCGTACGGGGTGGCACGGGCCCAGTCCCACTGCCCGTCGGTGCGGGGCACCGTGCCCAGAACTGCCTCGTAGAGGAAGACGGGTGCGCGGTCCGCCGTGGCGACGGCCTGGCGCAGGTAGTCGGCGTACGCCTGGTGGTAGAGCCGGTAGACGCTCTGGCCCTCCTCGCCGGACTCGATCAGGTGGGCGCCGGCGTTGGCAATGACCCAGGCCACGTCGTCCTCGGTATAGGTGCGCGCTCCGCCGGTGAGCGCCGTTGCCGCGGTGGCCCAGATCGTACGCTTGGGCAGGCCGGGGCCCAGCGCCCAGGCGAGCGGGGCGAGCAGGTCGGTGACCTGCTGCCGCAGGGTGCCGTACCGGGCGAGGTCGGCCGCGAAGACCTCGGCCACGTCACGGCTGCGGAAGATCTCGCGCGCCTCGGGGCCGTCCAGGTCCAGGATCTCGTTCCGGTCGGCCAGCGCCCGGGTGAACAGCCGGGCCATCAGGAACACCGACTCGCTCTCCTGAGCGACGCGCTGGGCCGCCTGCCGGGTGCGTTCGGTGTCGGCGAGCTCGTACCGGGAGCCCTTCAGGTCGGTGAGGCGCTTGTAGGCGTACGCCTCGATGTCCTCGGTGGCGGCGGTGTCCTGATCGAGATCGAGCCGCCGTTCCGGGGCCAGAATACCGAGCAGGTCGCGGGCGGCGGAATCCCTCGCCTCGACGGCGCGGCCCCGCGTGCCGACGAGGACCTTGACCCCGCTCTGGTCGGCGAGCGGACGCAGCAGACGTCCGGCGATGGCGCCCACCGCCTCCGGCCGCGCCTCGTCCAGCGCGTCGACGAGCACGGTGTACCTGCGGTTGGTCCGGCCGACGGCGGAGACGAGTTGCTCCGGTCCACGCCAGCCACCGCGAGGGGGTTCCAGTCCCAGGGCCTTCTCCAACGCCTGGACACAGTCCAGTACGTCCTTGCCGCGTGCGTGGATGCCCACGTCGATGGCGCCGATGTCGGGCAGCGTGCCGAGCTCCGCGCCGTCGACCACCTCCGGGGCGGCCACGTGGACGTCCTTGTGGTACGACGCGTCGGACAGCACGGCCAGTCGCCCGAGCAACGCCGACTTGCCGCTGCCCGGCGGTCCGGTGACGACGAACATGCCCGAGTCCTCCGTGCGCAGCCACGTCACGACGCGCCGCAGGGCGTCGGTGCGCCCCTGGAAGAAGTAGCCCTCGTCGCCGACGGCGTCGATGCCCTGGAACTTGAGCATGAAGTGCTCGCGGACGTCGGCCGGCAGCAGGACCGGCCGGGCGCGGCGGCTTTCGAGATCGGTGTCCGGGAGTTCCGGGTCGTAGCGCGGGTTGGGGAAGAAGGGGGTGGAGAAAACGTCGGTCCACCGCTTTGCGAGGCGCTGACGGGAACCGAGCTGGGCATTCAGCGCCGTGATCATTTCATCGATCGTGATCGACCGGTCACGTGGCCCCCACCCCCGCATCGTCACGTTGTCGTCCGGGTCCTGCAGGAGTGTCCGCATGGCCTCGCTCAGAGCGAGCTCTTCGGCACGCTCGCCGGAGGCCACCGAGCACAGGACCACCAGCTTGGGCGGCCTCGCCATCCGCCGATCGTCCAGCACCTTGCTGAACGCCTCGCACGCCTCACCGGCGCCGCCTCCCGAACTGCACGCGTCCATGACGAGGACGATTTCGCGAGCACCGCACACCGCCAACAGCGATCCCAGATAGGCGGGCGACATCGCATCGCCCACGGTGATCAGCCCGTTGTCCTTGCCGGAGTCCGAGCACATCAGGAAGAAGCCGCTGTGCTCCAGCCGACGGCCGTGCCCGGCCCAGTAGACCAGCAGCCGCTCGGTGCCGGAGGGGAGGCCCAGGTCCGCGAAGAGGTCCTGGATCTGGCGCAGGCGCAGGTCCTCCGGTCGCCTTCTGCTGCCGGGGTGGCGGCGGAATCCGCCGGCGACCAACAGGTCGGCCACCGCGTCCACGTGGCTGCGCAGATGTTCCAACTTCCCCAAGGACGGGGACTCATACTCGTCCACGACGATGTCCAGGACGGTTCCCCATTCGTCCCCCGCTGTGTTGCGCACACCTCTATCTTGGTCGTATCGAGCCTGCGTCGCCAGGTCATCCCGCGGATTCGACGGTCACCCCGTCACGGCAGCTGAGGCGGTGTCGTGTTCACACAGCGTCAGGAGGAGACTCCCCTTCAGGAGCATGATCTCGTCGTGGTGGTGCCGGGCATTCTCGGGAGTGTGTTGCTCACGCCGAACGGCCGGGAGGCGTGGAACGCCTCGTTCGCCATGGCGGCGCATGTCCTGGGCGACTTCTGCGAGACCCTGGAAACCCTCAGGCTCCCGCCCGGTCTCGGCGACGGACCGCCGCCGGCGCGCTACGCCCTCCAGCCCGAGTCGTTGATGCCGGGCTCACAGGTCTGGCCGGGCTTCTGGGCAGGAGCCGGATACCCGGCGCTGCTGAAGTCTCTGCGCCGGTGCCTCAAGAATCCCGTGCGCCAGCTGATGATCTTCCCCTACGACTGGAGGCTGTCGAACCAGTACAACGCGCGCCTGCTCATGGACCGGGCGAAACGGCGACTGCATGAGTGGCGCCGCGAGGGTGGCGGTCCCGACGCACAGCTCCAACTCGTCTGCCACTCCATGGGCGGCCTGATAGGCCGGTACTTCCTGTACGTCCTCGGCGGGACGGAAATGACCAGGCGGGCGTACACCATCGGCACGCCGTACGTCGGTTCGGTGAAAGCGGTGCGCGTCCTGACCGGTCATCTGTTGCCGCCGTGGGCGGGCCGGTTCGGTGAGCGGCTGCGCTCCGTTGCGGAGACCTTCCCCTCGATCGCGGAACTCCTCCCGGCCTACCGCTGCGTCACCGAGGCGAAGGACGTGGGCAGCACAGGCGCCGACGACGGCTCGGGAGACGACGGCCGCGCCGATGCCATCCGTCTGCTGGACTGCCACGTCCCTGGCCTCAGCCGTCAGGCCGTGGAACACTCAGCCGATTTCCATACCGCGATCAGAAGGAAGGAAGGCGAACCGGGGGACAGGCTGGTGCATGTGTTCGCGGGAAGCGGGCAGCCGACGGAGCAGAGCATGGTGATCGACCCGCCGGGGCTACGCTTCACGCACCGACAGCGCGGCTTCGACTTCGGCGGAGACGGAACGGTGCCACGCTTCAGCAGCGTCCCTCCACACTGGGAGGACGATTCCCCCGCTATGTTCTATCCGGCGACACATGTCGGCCTGACCAGGCACGAGGAGTTGTTGCGCATCCTCAAGCGAAAGATCGCCGCAGCTCCCACCAGGGCGACGCTGGCGCCGGCCCGCTCACTGTCCCTCCATGTGGATCCCGTGGTGCCGGCCGAACAGACCGTGCCCCTCCAGGTCCACACGGACAGCCCCGACCTCACCCTCGACGCCCACCTGCAGCACGTCGACGGAACCCCCTACGGCCGCCCCCTCCCCCTCCGCCCCGACGGCACGGGAAACTACACGGCCGATCTCACCCTGCCGCCCGGCATCTGGCATATCACCGTCGAGACGACGAAGGAGTCCCCCGCGAGCCGGGTGGACGACCTCATCGTGGTGGCGTCCTGCTGATCCTGGGCCATACGCGAGTAGCGCGTGCGGGAGCACGCGGATCTTGGCCGGGGAGACGTGCGCGCCCTGAAGCTCTCCGCGCCGGCCCGCAGTTGGCACAACAGGCTGTTACGGCCCTGATCGACGTACTCTCTCTGCAGGCCTCCTCCCCCCACGGGACTCGTCAGTCCCAGCGCGCTCCCTGACGGCCCTCCGAAGCCACGCTATGGAGGATGGGAGAAACATCTCTGGCCGAATTCAGGAAGCCCCGTTGAAGGCACTGCTGACACCGTCGGCGGCCGTACGCCAGCATGAAGGCCATGCCCGAGACGCCGAGCACCCCGCGCCGGATCGCCGACGAGTACGTCGCGCAGGTCGCCGCCCTCGACCCCATGGTCTCGACCCGACTTGGCCTCCGCCCCGAGGACGACCGGCAGCCGGATCTGTCTCCGGAGGGCTTCGAGGCGCTCGCCGAGCCGGCCCGCCGCACGCTGTCCGCGCTCGACGTCATGGAACGCGACGCTGAGAAGAACGGCGCGGAGTTCGAGGGCGCCGAGCGGAACTGCGCCCGGCTGCTGCGGGAGAGGCTGACCGCGCATCTCGCCCTGTACGAGGCGGGAGACCACTTCCGCGAGCTGCGCAACGTCAGTTCGCCCCTCCACCAGGTGCGCGGCATCTTCACCCTGATGCCCACCGGCACCGACGAGAACTGGGCGGCCGTCGCCGGGCGGCTGCGCAATGTGCCCGGCGCGCTGGACGGCTACCGGGCGACCCTGGGCGAGGGCCTCGTCCGCGGGCTGCTGTGCGCGCCCCGGCAGGCCCGGGCCGTCATCGGTCAGCTCTCCGCCTGGACCGGGCAGGACGGCAGCGGCGCGAGCTGGTTCGCCACGTTCGTGGCCGACGCTCCGGATCGGCTCAGGCCCGAGCTGGACGCAGCCGCGGACCGGGCGACGGCCGCGGTGGCAGACTTCGCCGACTGGCTGCGCGGCCGCTACCTGCCCGCCGTGCAAGGCACCCCGGACGCCGTCGGCCGGGAGCGGTATCTGCGCTCGGCCCGCTGGGCCAACGGCACGAGCCCGGACCCGGCCGAGGCCTACTCCTGGGCCTGGGAGGAGTTCCACCGGACGGCCGCCGAGATGCAGGCCGAGGCCGGCCGGATCCTTCCGGGAGCCAGTGTCCGGGAGACCATGGACCACCTGAACCGACATGGCCATGCCATCACGGGTGAGGAGAACATCCGAGCCTGGCTCCAGGAGATCATCGACGAGGCGATCGACGCTCTCGACGGCACCCACTTCGACATCTCCGGCCCGCTGCGCCGGGTCGAGACGAGGATCGCGCCCCCGGGCAGCTCGGGCGCCCCCTACTACACGGGCCCCAGCCTCGACTTCAGCCGCCCCGGGCGCACGTACCTGCCCACGCTGGGCCAACAGACCTTTCCCACCTGGGAGATGGTCAGCACCTGGTACCACGAGGGCGTCCCCGGTCATCATCTGCAGACCGCTCGGTGGACCGCCGCCGCAGGGCACCTCAGCCACTACCAGATCACCCTCGGCGCGGTCAGCGCCGACAAGGAAGGCTGGGCCCTGTACGCCGAGCGTCTGATGGACGAACTGGGCTTCCTCACCGACCCCGCGCGCCGCCTGGGCTATCTGGACAAGCAGATGCTCCGGATCATCCGTGTGATCGTCGACATCGGCATGCATCTCGAACTCGCCATTCCCGCCAACTCGGGCTTCCACCCGGGCGAACGCTGGACCCCGCACCTCGCCACCGCGTTCATGGCCGCCCATCACGGCAGCGACACCGCCCGCCGCACCAGCGAGATCGACCGCTACCTCGGCTGGCCCGGCCAGGCCATCGGTTACAAGCTCGGCGAACGCGCCTGGCTGCAGGGCCGTGAGGCCTCCCGCCGCCGCCTCGGCGTCGGTTTCGACCTCCGAACCTGGCACATGAACGCACTCGCCCAGGGCTCCCTCGGCCTGGCCGACCTGGCCGACAGCCTCGCCTCACTGTGAACGGCGGTTCCGGCCTGGAATTGTTCATCGCTCCCAACGGGCGGCCCATGTCGCCCAGTTGGACTGCGAAGTGGCACGACGAGTCCAGTCGGTCCCCGCTCGGTTCGGCGGGGTCGGCTGAACTCGTCGCGCGAGGCGGTGCGGGTCAGCGGACCGTCACGTTGAAGACCGGTGAGGCCGTCTTGCCGCTGACGATGCGCAGGTCGTTCTTGCCCTTCAGGCCGAGCTTGACGCCGAGCGAGTAGGAACCGTTGCGCAGGACGGGAGCGGACGCGGGCAGGCTGACCCACTTGCCGTGCTGCTTCTGCTGCAGGGTCACCTTCGTGCCCGCCTTGATGCCGGTGGTCTTGCCCGTCACCCGGAACAGCTGCCAGGCGCGGACCGAGGACGCCGACGGGGTGGCGGTGATGCCGGCCTTGGCGGCCTTCACGGCCTGGGCCTTGTGTGCAACGGCGACGGGGGACGCGGCTTGCGCGGCAGGGGTGGCGGCCATGGCGGTGCCCGCGAGGGCGACGGAGGCCGCGCCGAGGGCGCCGACGACGGCTATGCGCAGGGAGCGTCGCTTCGAGACCATCACAGATATGTCCTTTTCTATGGGTAGGTCGGGTTTTTGCGCTGATAGCGCACTACATGTTGATTGGCGTAGTCATTAGAAGTGACGTCACAAGGGACCCAGGCGTTCATCGGCGCTTTGTCGCTGTCTTGTAACAGCCCTCGCGTGACGGCCGCCGGTCGTTGGCGGGGTCAGGCCGCAGGGGTCAGTTCGCAGGGGCAGGGGCGGTATTCCAGGCCGAGTTCGCTGTCGACGGCCCGGCTGGTGCGGGTCGCGGCATCGGCGACCTTCTCCCAGGAGCCGTACTTGGCGTGGAGCTGGTCGGCGGTCGGACCGAGCGGGTTGCCGTACTTGGCCAGGTTGCGCTCTTCCAGCAGCCGGACCTCTTCGGGCGTCATACCGGCCCGGGTGATCTCCTTGGCGTCGTTGCGCATGTCCACGAGCCGCCGGGCGATCTCCTCGGGGCTGCGGCCCGCGGCGCGCATCGCGCAGCGCACGCGGTCCATCGCGCCGATCAGGGCGTGGTAGCGCATGCGGATCTCGCGCGCCTCTTCCCGTTCTTCGGGGGTGTCACGGCGGATCTGGCACACCACGGGTTCGGGACTCGTGCACGGTCCCGTGCTGGGTGGCGCCGTGGACAGCGGGGCTACGACGACGGAGCCGCCGCAGGAGTCCGCGCAGTACGCGGGTGCCGCCGTGGTCGTCGTGGGCAGTGCGGTGGCGGCCACCATGGCCAGGACGACGGCGGTGCGCTGCAGGAAGCGGGCGGTGAAGGTGGGCGAAGGCATGGACCCAGTCTTCGGGTGGGTCTGGTCCGCCTTCTGCTGGCGCGCGCGAAGATCACGCCGGAGAGTGGAGGATCGTACCGGAGGGTGACGGGGGTTCTGACGGCCCCTGGGGCTCCCCCGTCGCCGAGGTCAGGTGCCGGGGTAGTCGACGTCGGGCGGGTCCTGCTCCGTCCGGCGTGCGGAGGACGGGGGGAACAGGAGATCCTCATAGAGGTCCATGGCGAACAGTACGAGCAGCAGCATCACCGGCACGAGCAGGGCTAGCACAACCATGATGCCTCCCGGCACGACAGTGACCACGGGAACGGCAACGGCAATCGGTCCGCTTCCAGCTTGCGCCGAATGGGGGTAATTGGCACGCCGAGACGGCGGGGATGTGGGCCGGTCGAGTGACTCTGTCCGTGAGGTACGGGCTGAGAGGTTTATACGTCCCAGGGACTAGGTCCCGTGCCCCATGTGCGCTTCGATCATGGTGGCTAGGGTCGGTACTCATGGAGAACACCGGGATCGTGCGTCGGCAGGCTGTGGAACGCAGGCGCGACACGCTGGAGCGGCTTGCTGCCGAGAGGGATGTATGGGTGTCGACGGCTCACCCCGATCATGGGCCGCATCAGGTGCCCCTGTGGTTCTTGTGGGACGGGCGAGCGGTGTGGATGTGCACCGGTGCCACCTCCGTGACCGCGCGGAACGTCCGTGAGGAGCCGCGCGTGCACCTGGGGCTGCCGGACACCTTCGATGTGGTGCTCCTCCAGGGTGCGGCGGAGTGTTTCCCGGACACGGAGGTGCCCGGGGAAGCAGCGGAAGCCTTCGCCGGCAAGTTCGGGTGGGACCCGCGTACGGAGGAGGGGCCCTTCCTGTACATCCGTGTGGTGCCGAAGACCGTGCGCGCCTGGCGCGGCGAGCCGGAACTGCGCGGCAGGCTTATCATGCGCGACGGCACTTGGCTGGAATAGCGGGCCTGGCCCGCTCGTGCTAGACGCCGAGAGCCTTCCGGACCTCGCGTGCGAGCTTGACGATGCCCCAGACGGCCAGGCAGGCCAGGCCTAGCAGGAACAGGATCGCCTGCCACCAGGGCATCTTCTTCGTTCCTGAGGACGAGTCGCCGTAGTTGTGGCGGAAGGAGGAGCCGCCGCCGGTCGACCTCGACCTCTTGGAGCCGCATCCCCGTGGTTGTGGTGGGTCGGCGCGAAGATCGCGCCGGGGCAGAGCGATGCACCCTAGGGCATGGACCGTTGCATCCGTAACTCGCGGACAACCCCGTCCTGCGACTGCGTCGTGGGCTTTGGCACCCGGCGGGCGCTGCGGTAGGTGGTGATGCCGCTGGCGAGGAGCCAGTAGCTGAAGAGGGCGCCCAGCTGGGCGGTTGCTCCCCAGCCGTTGGCGGCATAGAAGTGGGCGGGGGACCACCGGGTGTCGGTGGCAGTCAGTACGGTGCCCATGCCGAGGGGGTGGCTGGGGCCCAGGGCCCGCCGGCCGTGCGAGGCCGGGACCGGTCTCCCCCCGCCGGCAGGCTACTTCTTCGGGAAGAAGTCGAGTACGGCCTGCCCGTCGCGGACTTCCGTCACCCGGAAGCTCAGCCCGTTCAGGCTGCCGGTGCCGCCTTCGCCCACCGACGTGGACAGGAACGTACCGTCGCCCGAAGCCTGTACGACGACCGAGCTCGCAGTGATGCTCGTGACCTCCAGCGAACCCACCCCGAACCTGCCTTCGACCGGAATGCGCGTCGGTTCCTTCGTGACGAGGATCCGGCAGCGGCCGTCGTAACAGGCACCGACGTCGGTGCCGTCAGCGGCCTGCCCGGCGCCGGACGCCGCATCGGGCGGGGAAGGGGAGACGAGCCGGGAGCCGGATCTAGGGTCCGCGGATTCGTTAGCAAACGGCGGGCCTTCGACCTGCTGTGTTGCCGACGTGCGCAGGGCGGCGGCGCGGGGCTGCTGACGGTTGATGCGCAGTCGGCGGTTTGGTGACGTCTTTCGGCGTCACGCTTGGTGAGGCGCGGTTCGCAGGATTCCTCCTCGCAGACGAACCCGCCGCACTCGCAACGACACCACGACGAACTTGCCCGCCGTCGGCAGATCACGAGGGAATCGCCGGTAGGAGCCATGTATTCGCCCCGACCATCATCCGCATCCCCGACAGGCCATCTGCCCTGCGGTCGTACGGGCCTCGATCCTGACGACCGTGTCGGTCACCTCAACCGATTCCACCAACAAACCCTCGACCGAGGAGAACAGCAGCTCGTCCAACTGCGGCAGCACTTCGTTCACGGCGAAGGACTGTTGGCCACACCACCATCCAGCCGGACGATTTTCGGGCGAACTCAACCGCCATAACGCGAAGATCAACAGTCACCCTGCGTACCCGACCACACGAAGTGGACCAGAGCCCTCCAAGCCTCCCACCAGCGGGGATATCCCATGACCGCCCACGGGGACGTCTCACTGGCCGTTGACACTCCGGGACGGCGGCCTGGCCGCCTACCACCAGGATCTGCTCGACCGCAGCCGACGTGGCCAGGTCGCCACGGCCACGTGACATGGCACATCGTCAGCTCTGGCCTAGTTCCCTTCAGGGCGACCTCTACCTGGTAGCGGACGGTGACGTCGGCCCAGTTCTGCCGCGCGAACACGGGGGCGTGGCGCGAGGCGCCGGCCGATCAGACCTTGAGGGCCGGGCGTTCGCCGTTCGGCCAGGTCCATACCTAGGGCCTGTCCGATGGATCGACCACGCGTCATCCGAATGGACGACTCAGATCGCGTGCCCCGCCCCTGTCAGCAAAGGCTGGGGGAAGCTGACAGGGGGTTCTGCTGCCTCATGGCGGCGAGCAGCCCTGGCTGCGAACACGGACCGATTGGGAGCGTCGTTCCCGCTCTATGTGGGCTGGGGCGGTGCCGTCCTGCCCACGAAAAAAGGGCTGGGTGAAAGGAGAAAGCAGGCATGGTGGCTGCTGCGGATGCGCAGAATTATGCCCAAAAGCTCGGCATCACAAATGACATGGTGGTCCAGGAGCTGGGCTGGGATGAGGATACGGACGACGCACTCCGCGCCGCAATTGAGGAAGCCATCGGCAGTGAGCTTCTGGACGAGGAGACCGACGACGTGGTTGACGTCGTTCTGCTCTGGTGGCGAGACGGCGACGGTGACCTAGTTGACGAGCTCTTGAACGTCATCACCCCCCTCGCCGACGACGGCGTGGTCTGGGTTCTCACCCCGAAGACGGGCCAGCCAGGCCACGTAGATCCGTCAGGGATCGCCGAGTCGGCGACGCCCGCGGGCCTCACCTCAACTACCCCTGTCAGCCTTGGAACCTGGACTGGAACCAAGCTAACGCAGCCCAAGACACCCGCAAAGCAGCGATAAGGGTAGGAGGTTCAACAGCCCGGCGTCAGGGCCTGTACGACGAGCCTTGTCACTCGAACCCTCGGAGCTAACGTCCCCTTCCCCCACCGGGTCACGATCACCCGCTGACCAGCACCTAAAGCACATCAACCATCCAGAGGCAGCCGCCCGTTCAGGCAGGTCAGCGCCTGCTTTTTATCCCGGCGCATCGGGCGTGAGGGCGCCTGGGGCCGTTGACGGCGGTGGGGCCGTCTGGGCTAGGTCCGCTCACAGAAGACCCGCCCACGGAGGCGCGTCGTTGATCATGGGGTAGGCCGTCGAGACTATCGAGTTCGACTCAGTCGTAACAGGAGGATCAGACATGTCGGATGCCACGTCGACCGGGAACGAAGAGTTCGTCACGCTGGGCGAGAAGATCAAGCAGCTTACTTCGAAGCCGGATAACGACACGCTCCTGGCGCTGTATGCGCACTACAAGCAGGCGACTAAGGGTGACAACGATACCGACGCGCCTGGCATGTTCGACCTCACCGGGAAGGCGAAGTGGAACGCGTGGAACGAGTTGCGGGGGATGTCGAAGGAACAAGCCCAGGAGAGGTACATCCAGATTGCCAAGGCGACGATCTCCAGCCACAGCTGACGTTCGGTACACGTTCGCGCCACCTTTGTCGCCCCGAAGGCGAGGGACGATCGACCTGGTCGCCACACTCGCCTTGGCCCGGTCCCCGGTTTCCGGGGGCTTGGTAGGTCGGGTGGCTTCGGTGAGAAGGATGACGGTCGCGTCAGGTGGAGAGACGGAGCGGTCCCTCGTCGGCGCTAAGAGAGCGCCGCAGGGCGAGGGGCGCCGCCCACCCCGCTCCACGTGCCCAACACTGCAGAGCTCTCGGACGACGGTCGAACTCCGCTCCTCTGGATACCGACCGTCACCTGCGCAAAGCTTCAGCCGTACAGCAGGGTGGCCGAGTCGGTGACGGCATTTTGCCGCCCGGGAGTGGTGTAGGCCATGTTGAGCACCACGCGCTGCAGGCCGGTGCGGCGTAGAGGGGTGACACGGTGGGCGGTGGTGTCACTGCGCAGGAGGTGGGCGTCGCCGCTGCGGTGATGGGCCCGACGTGCCGAGCAGGTATTGAGGGCGTCGAGGGTGCTGGCGCGTGGGGTGTATTCGAGTAAGCCGCCGTCGCGGTGATACGCGGGGGCACGCAGGAAGAGGACGAGTGCCAGCGGATAGTCATCGGTGTGGGCGCCATGGGTGTCGCCTGGCCGGTGCAGGACGTTGAGGACGTGGCGTTCGACCGGCTCGCGCACGGTCGTGATGTCCAGGCCGGTGACGCGGCTGAGGAAGGCGAGCAGAGCCGGCTCCCGGTACAGGGCGGGAATGAGCGTCGAGTGCTGCGCGATGGCCTCTCCGCCGACCACGGTGAGGTGCCGAGGCGAGTTGTTCATGCAGGCCATGGCGAAGTCCCGGCGGACGGCGAGGGCGGCCAACCGCTGCAGTTCAGCGCGCAGCCTTGCCAGCAGCGTGGCGGACAGCAGGCCGGGCAGGGGCAGGTAGCCGTCGTCGGTGAAGCCGGAGGCGAGGACGTCGTCTGATGCAGGCAGGGTCAGCACGCCACGCCTCTACCCCGTCCGCACGATCATTACGGCACAGCGCCATCAGCAGGCCGGATCCCTACGGATCACCACCTCCGCGATCCACCGTCCCCGGCTTTTGAGCAACATAAAGAGCAGGCGCGCCAAGCTCACCGCCGGCAAGCTTCAGAAGCTCGCCAACCTCGGACTCGAATGGCGGTGCAGGCGCACAAGAACGAGTGGCGGGCGCTGGTGTCCCGGGCCCGGTGCGCTGTTCTCACGCGGTCAGAGATGCGCGAGTCCTTCCATCGGCGGACCGGACACCCTCCTCGGCCCTGGGTAACCGCCGAGAGCCGCACACGTACGACGCTGTTGCAGCATGGGCAGCGGGCTGTCCACGGGGCGTGGAAGCCGCGGTAAGGCTCAGTCGGATCGGGGCCCGCACCGCGCAGCAGTTGGGTGCCTCGCTCTGAGGAAAGGTGTCCTCCGGTACCTCCGGCGAAGCGCATTTCCTATGCCTGGCCTGTGCTCGCGGGTTGCCCGGCAGGCGCCTGCGGGCTCCGCGCCCCCGCCGGGCCGGGCGGAGCGGCTGGGGTTTGTTCGATGTCGGGCCCAAGGACGCTGGGGCCCATATCACCGCTGCCCTAATGGGGGCAGGTGGCGGAGGTAATGTAGTCGACGACGTCGTGCGTGCTGGAGCGTTGCCGGTAGGCGGCGCGCTGGCGGTCAGCACCGGTCCCTTCACCGCGCAGGCGCTGCCACTGCTTGCGTACGCGGTCGAGGTCGTCGTGCTGCCGCAGTGCTGGGGCGATCGTGTGCAGCAGCCTTTCGACGAGCGTGGTCTGGGCGACCAGGTGGCCGGTGAGTGGGTCGATGCCAGTGCCGACCAGTCCGTCTCGTGCCGCGCGCCAGCAGGCTGCACGCAGGACTTCCGGTGCCGGGCGCGGGGCCGGTTCTCCGGCTTGGACAAAGCTGAGGGCGGTGGCAGTCAGAGCGCGGACGACGGCGGCGAGCATCAGGGTGTCGTCGGGCGTCAGGGCGGCGTCGGCGACGCGGACTTCGAGGGTGGGCAGGTGGTGGGAGGGGC
The DNA here is from genome assembly GCF_000497445.1 of Streptomyces roseochromogenus subsp. oscitans DS 12.976. Classification (NCBI taxonomy): domain Bacteria; kingdom Bacillati; phylum Actinomycetota; class Actinomycetes; order Kitasatosporales; family Streptomycetaceae; genus Streptomyces; species Streptomyces roseochromogenus. The sequence continues at coordinate 449,945 of NZ_CM002285.1, forward strand.
GGATGTCCCAGTACAGGCCGCCGCGGTCGATGAGTGCCTCAGTGTTGAGGAGGGTGTCGACGAGGTCGTTGAAGTGGGCGGGTGATTCGAAGTACGGGGGTGGGCCGGCGACGGGCCAGCGCCCCCAGGTAGTGGTGCGCCAGCTCGCGTAGCCGGTGTCCTGACCGTCCCGGAACGGGGAGTTCGCGCTGAAGGCGATCAGGGTCGGCAGCCAGGGCCGCAGGTGGTTGCTGGCGTACACGGCGTCACGGGGGTCGGGCAGGCCGACATGGATGTGGCAGGCGCACGCGGTCTGCTCGTCGTCCAAAGCGCGGAAGTGCGCGGCGCTGTGGGCATAGCGGGCGCCGGGTGTGATCGGGACAGGGGCCGTCTGGCCGAGCACCGGGGTGCCGGTCGAGGCGACGCGCAAGCCGAGGCGCGCAGCGGCGCGGGCGGCCACCGTTCTCGTGGAACGGATCTGGTCGGCAGCTTCCTTCAGGCAGGTGTGCGGATCGGTGCGTAATTCGACCTGATAACGGGTCAGCTCGGTGCCGGCCCGGTCACCGAGTTCACCGGCCGCCTCGCTCACCACCTCGGGTCCCTGAGGGCTGAGAGTGCGCGTGAGGGGATCGACCAAGAGGAGCTCCTCCTCGATGCCCACAGTAAGCGGGGCCTGAGCGTGGCTTGATCCAAGGGTGCGGGTGGGCGCTAGGGCGTCTGTCGGGGCCGCCCCACCGTGATGTTCACTGCTCATAGTGATGGCACTGTCTCAGAAAGTGCTCGACCGGTGGGGTGGAATCGCTGGTTGCCGAAGGTTGAGGAGCACCGCATGCGTGAAGCGACCGACGTCCTGGTGGTCGGAGGCGGTCCGGCAGGCGCGACCGCCGCGGCCCTCCTGGCCCGCCAGGGCCATCAAGTGCGGGTGCTGGAAAGGGAACGGTTCCCGCGCTACCACATCGGGGAGTCACTGCTGCCCTCCCTGCTGCCCGTGCTGGACGTAATGGGGGCGCGCGAGGTGGTCGAGGCGCACGGGTTCATCCGTAAGACGGGGGCGTTCTACGGCTGGGGCGGCCAGGAATGGTCGCTGGGCTTCGATGAACCGGGCAGACCGGCGGCCTACAGCTTCCAGGTCATCCGTTCCCAGTTCGACCATCTGCTGCTCGAGCATGCCCGCACGCAGGGTGCGGACGTGCGAGAAGAGGCCCGCGCGAGGCGGGTCACCTTCGAGGCTGGCGGCGAGGCCGGCCGGACCCACCGGGCTGTGGAAGCCAGCTGGGCCGGCCGAGACGGAACCGCAGGGCGCCTCCGCTTCCGCTACCTCGTCGACGCCTCCGGCCGCGCGGGCCTCCTCGCCGCCGGGCACCTGCACACCAGACGCGTCCACGACGCCTTCCGCAACGTCGCCACCTGGAGCTACTGGCGTGGCGCCGCACCACTTACCGCCGCCCCCTGCGGCGCGATCGGGGTGTTCTCACTGCCGGATGACGGATGGCTGTGGGCCATCCCGCTGCACGACGGCACCCTCAGCGTCGGCCTGGTCACCGACAAACGCTCCTTCGCTCACGCCAGGCAGGAAGCAGGCGGCTCACTGCAGACCCTCTACGACGAAGCGATCGCCCGCTGCCCTCTACTGGCCGGCATGCTCACCAACGCCCGCCAGGTGGCGCCGCTGAAAACCGAGAGCGACTACTCCTACGTCAGCGAAGCGTTCAGCGGGCCGGGCTGGTTCCTCGCCGGCGACGCCGCCTGCTTCCTGGACCCCCTGCTGTCCACCGGCGTGCACCTGGCCATGTACAGCGGCCTGCTCGCCGCCGCCTCCATCAGCAGCGTGCTCTGCGGTGACGTCGACGAAGACGCCGCCCGCGCCTTCTACCAGACTGCCTACCAGCACGCCTACGAACGGCTCCTCATCCTGGTCAGCGCCTTCTACCGCATCCACGCCGGCCGCGACAGCTACTTCCGCACCGCACAGCAGCTCAGCATCCGCGACCAAGCCCCCTTACGCCTGCACGAAAGCTTCCTCAACATCATCAGCGGCGCCGAAGACCTCCACGACAGCCAGACCGACGACCCCGTTGACACCTTCCTTCGCACCGTGCGCCCACCCGCCAACGGCCAACCCCCGCAAGGACTCGCAGGCCACGGAACAAGCCACCTGCTACCCCTGCCCACCACCCCCGCACACGCCACCGCCGGCCTCTACCTCAACCTCCACCCCCATCCCCGCCTCCACGCCACCGACCACGCCTGATCAGAGGGCTCAGGCGTCTCCGCCGCACAGGTACACGCAGGAGGAACACCCGGCGGCGAAACTGCCCGCCCTGCGGGGTACGGCTGATCATCGCCCTGCTGATCGCCGCTGGCCACGGCGAGAAGGTGGGCCTGGGAGCGTTTCGGCGTATCAGCTGGCCCGTGCTTCAAGCCGCTCCGTCACCTGCAGCGTCGACTTGCCCATGAACTTTCAAGTCCCCGAAGCCTTCCGGGACATCGACTTCAGCGTCTCGGCGGAGATCAACACCAACCGTCTACTGCTCATGATCGCCCGGATCTGATCGGACAGTGCTCATGATCCGCCGACACTGCTCACGCAGCTGCGGACCCTAGGCCCGAAGGAGAGACGGACGGTTTCGTCGAGGAGGCTGAGGAAACGGCGGACGAGGACGGTGACTTGGCCCGGTTCACGGAGTCGCCGCCCCCTCCCCCGGCCCCCGCTCCGCACGCCGCGAGAGCCACCGTCAAGCCCGATCCCAGTACGGCCACCACGCTCCGGTACACACCGTTCCTCATCGCTCTGTCTGCCCCTCACCACATGCCTGGCGCCCGCACGCACCGCGCGGGCCTGTCACGGTCTTCGCGTTCCACGGCCTTTCTACGGACACACCGCGGGACGGGTTCCGAACACAAAGGCGCATCATGGCGGGCCTTGTCCCCAGGGGCCGCGGAGCCCGCCGAGTGGCGGGTGTTGCCCGCCGCTCGGCAGCGCGTTCTCGCCCAGTCTGACGGCGCGATCAAGGTCCATGGCGACGTAACAGGCAGGTGAGCGATGGAATACGAGGCCCTGTTCGATGTGCCGGTGCTCATGAAGGACGGCACGGAGTTCTCGACCGGCATCCTGGGGCCGGAGACGGACGAGCCGGTGCCCGCACTGCTCGTGCGCACGCCCGACGACAAGGAGACGGGAGGTCTGGGGCCCAGCTCGCCGACTCTGTCCGCGCTGCTGCGCGCCGGCTATGCGGTCGGCCTCCAGGACTGCCGCGGCACCTTCGCCTCGGCCGGCGTCTTCGTGCCGCATCTGCACGACGCGGCGGACGGCGCCGACACGGTGGCCTGGCCGGACTCGCAGGAGTGGTGGGACGGAAACGTCGGCTGCTGGGGGCCTCCTGCGTCGGCATGGTGCGGTGGCTTGCCGCCGCGCCCTGGGCGCCCGGACTGAAGGCCATCGCGCGCGGTGACGTCGGCGGGCCTGTACCGGCCGCCCTGGCACTCCTCCGGCGGCGCGCTGTCGCTGGACGCCGCGCTCGGCTGAGCCACCGTGCTGTCCGTCAACGAGGCGCGCCGGGTGCTCGCGCATGGCGGCGCCCGCCTCCGGGGCGGGGGCGTCCAGCCTGGCGGTCACTTGATGCGTGGATCCGTCATGCCGAACCGTGGCGCGCGGCGCCAAGTGTCGTGCGGTTCCACTTCAGTTCCCCCGCGATGGGAAAAATTCGTGTGTCGGCATGCCGCGCCGCCGCGTTCGACGAACCACCGGCGGCCGAGCACCGGCTTCAGGCAGGTCAGGCGGGCCGAACATGGCGTGGTTCATGGCGCCCACAGCTGCGACTCACGTCAGTGGGCGTCGGTGACGGCATTCCTGACGGGGCGCTGAGAGTCAGAGGCCCCCAGGGCAATGCGCGTTGCCCGAACGGGCAGCGGAAGCGCTTTCCCGTGACCGAAGTCACGATTGGTCATGCCCGGTTCCTTTCCTTAACCATCCGGTAAATCAACAGACTGTAAAAGGACGTCCCGCCGGACCATGCGAAGCGTAGGCAAGAGGCAGCACAAGACGGCAGTTGACAACGTTGGCCTAGACAGATAGCGTCTCATTCTGCTATGAGCATCTAAATCTTGATTTGGCACTCGACCAGCGAAGCCGTGGGCGACCGAGACAAAGCCAGCCAGAATTTGACCGAAACCATTCGGTCCATGGATTTCCAACCGTCCACGGTTGTATCGACGGTGAGCGTCGGCAGCATCGCACGGCAATGCGGACGGGCATTGCGACCGTCCGCAGGTACTGACAAAACAGGGGACCACAGGATGCGACGCGTCTTTCACGGTGCGGTGGGGAACACCGGCAGACACACGGAGATCGTCGTGGGCGTCGACGTGGCGGTGTGGTGACACATCCTCACCCGAGGCACGCCCGGACGGGCCTGACCAGCCGGTTCCGCTTCCGTTTCCCATTCTGTCAGATGCCGCTCGCCAGGCCCGGGAAAAGTCCGGCGAGCCGCCTTTGTGGCAGTGCCGCCGCCCTCACAGACTTTCCCACGGACCGCCGCGCGCCGCCGCCTCGTGACGTGGGAAACGGGGCATGACGTCACTCGGAAAAACAATCTAGGGGGGACTCACGATGCAACTCTTCGGTCGTTCGAGGGAACTACAGGTCCTGGGCGAGGCGTTCACCGACAGCGCGCGGGGGCACGGCCGACTCGTGATCGTCACAGGCGGCCCCGGATCGGGCAAGACCCACCTGGTGCATGAATTCCTCACCACGCTGAACAGCACCGATGCACGCATACTGACCGGTACGACATGCTCGGCGGAGCAGGATCGTCCGATGAGCCTCGTCGGGCAATTACTGCGCAACGCCGAGGCGGAGTGCGGAGTACCCCAGCAGGCCCCGCCCGTAATGAACTCCCCGGCGGAAAGCCACCGTTCCTGGCCGTCCGGGCACCGTCTCGGGCACGCGCCCGCCGGAGAACGGGCGGCCGATGCCCTTCTGCGCCTGGCCGACGAGCGCCCTCTGGTCATCGCCGTGGACGACGCCCACGCCATGGACCGGGCCTCGTTCCAGACGATCGTCCGCCTGCTGCGCCGCAGCCGCTCCCGGCACCTGCTCGTGGTGTGCGCCACGTCGGGCCACTTCAGCGACATACGCTCGCCCGCGCACACGGAACTTCTGCGCCAGCCGCACCGACGGGTACGGCTGGCGCCGCTGTCGGAGGCGAGCGTCGGCGAACTGCTCGCCGCCCAGGCCGGACACGCCCTGCCGGGCACCCTCCGCGGCGCCTACCACCGGGCCACCGCGGGCAACCCCCTGCTGGTGCACGCCCTGTTGGACGACAGTACGCGCTTCGGACCCGAGATCGGCCGGCCCGTCGCCGGCGCCGCCTACCGCCAGGCCGTGCTGTCGCTGCTGCACCGCGGTGAAGCGAGCCATGTCCGAGTGGCCCGCGTCCTGGCCGCGCTCGGCAGCCTGGCGGGGACCGTCGCCGTCGGAGAGCTGACCGGCACCACCGCGGCCGGCACCCAGGAGGCCGTCGACGCCCTCAACTCCTCGGGGCTGCTGGACTCTCACACCTTCCGGCACCCGACCGCCGCGGCGGCCGTCCTGGAGGACATGGCCGCCGCCGAGCGCACCGAGCTGCACGGCCGGATCGCCCACCTGCTGTACCGCTCCGGCGTACCCGCCGTACAGGTGGCGCGGCACCTCCACGCCGCGGATCTCGTCCCGGAGGGCTGGGGTGCGGGAATCCTGCGCGCCGCCGCGGAACAGGCGCTCGCCGCGGACGATGTGGAGCGCTGCACCGACTACCTCGGTCTGGTCCTGCGCGACTGCGCCGACGACCGCGAGCGCCACGCCCTGTCGGTGGCACTGGCCCGCGCGGAATGGCGCACCAACCCGGCGGCCGCCGGTCCGCATCTGGAACCGCTGCGCAAGGACGCGCTGGACGGCGGCCTGAGCATGCGGGACACCGCCACCGTCCTGCGCTACATGCTGTGGCGGGGCGACACCGAGCTGGCCGCCCAGGCCGTCGCCAGCCTCGTCCACGCGCAGTCGCCCACCGACGCCCAGATCGTCGCCGAGGTGGAGTTCGTACGGCAGTGGTTCTACGGCGTGGCGCTCCCCGGCAAGGGCGCCCCGGTCGCCGGCCTCGACTCTCGCCGCCGCCATGTGTACGCGGACACCAGCGGACTGGGCGCCCGGGTCGCCGCGCTCATCGGCGGCGAGGCGACCGACGATTCGGCGGCGGCCGTCGCCCAGGCTCTCCAGGGGCACCAACTGGACCATCTCAACCTGGAGTTGGTCGCGATGTCGCTACTGGCGATCGCCCACGCGGACCGGCCGGCGCTCGCCGCCGAGGCCTGTGACGCGCTGCTGGAGTGTGCCGTGGACCGCCGCGCGACCACGTGGCAGGCCCTGCTCGGCAGCATCCGGGCGGAAATCGCCCTGCTCCAGGGGGACGTGACCGCCGCGTCGCAGGGCGCGCTCACCGCTCTCGGCATCCTGAGCGCCCAGAGCTGGGGGGTGCTCATCGGCCTCCCGCTGTCGACGGCGATCGCCGCGTACACGGCCATGGGCTGCTACGCCGAGGCCGAGGAACTGCTCGGCCACGATGTGCCCGAGCCGATGTTCCGCACCGTGTTCGGCATCCAGTACCTGCGCGCCCGCGGGCACCACTACCTCGCCACCGACCGGCCCTTCGCCGCGCTCAACGACTTCGAGACCTGCGGACGGCTCCTGCGCGAGGGCAACCCCAGTCTCCAGAAGGGCATCCCCTGGCGGTCCGACCTGGCCCTGGCCAACCTGCGGATCGGCAAGGCCCGTACGGCTCGGGAGTGGGCCGAGGAGCAGCTGCGGCTGCCCGGCGGCCACAGCTCCCGGGCCCGGGCCATGGCGCTGCGCCTGCTGGCCGCGACCTGCAAGCCGCACCGCCGGGCCTCGCTGCTGCGCGAGTCGATCGACCTGCTCAAGACCTGCGGGGACCGGTACGCGCTGGCGCAGGCCTACGCCGACCTGTCCGCCGCGCACTACGAGCTGGGCGAGTACGCCCGGGCCAGGCTGGTGGCGCGTAAGGCGGCGCAGGAGGCCGAGGCCTGCCGCATCGAGTCGCCGGTCGACGCACATCTGCTGGAGGATCCGGTACGGCCCGAGAGTGCCGAGTCCGAGGACGGTCCCGCCATCCTCAGCGACGCGGAGTGCCGGGTCGCCGGGCTGGCCGCGCTCGGGTACACCAACCGCGAGATCAGCGGCCGTCTCCACGTCACCATCAGCACGGTGGAGCAGCACCTCACCCGGGTCTACCGCAAGCTGCAGGTGGCCAGCCGTTCGGAGCTGCCGTCGAAGATGCTGGAGCACCGCATACCGAAGCTCTCGGACCGCTGGGCCAGCACCCACTCGTCCACGGGCTGACAACGCCGCCTTTCTTCGTGCCCGTCTTGAGAGCGCTCCCTCTCTTCGTGCACGAAGCGCAGCGCGGCCCCACCGGTGAGTCCGTCCGGTGGGGCCGCGTTCCGTCGTCCGCGGGCGCAGATCTCAGCTGAGACTGCCGAGTTCGCCGTCGAGGATGCCGAAGAGTTCGTCGGCCGTGGCCGTCTCCAGCCCCTTGTCGCCCTTGCTCACGGTGCCGTTGTCCTGCCACTGCCCCGTGCCGTCCCAGCGTGCGCTGAGGGCACGCAGCCGTGCGGCCACCCGAGCCCGCTGCTCCTCGTCGCACACGGCCGAGTCCAGCGCTTCGCCCAACACGGCCTCCAGGCGGACCACTTCGGCCTCGACGTCGACCAGTTCTCCGGAAGTGTCTCCGCCCAGTTCCTCGAAGAGGTGCCGGGCGAGGGCCTCGGAGGTCGGGTAGTCGAAGGTGAGGGTCGTGGACAGCCGCAGGCCGGTGTCGGCGCTGAGCCGGTTGCGCAGTTCCAGCGCCGCCATCGAGTCCACGCCGAGGTCGCCGAGGGAGCGCTCGGGGTCGACGGCGCTGCCGGAGCCATGGCCGAGGACGTCGGCGACATGCCCGCACACCGTCTCCACCAGCAGCTTCTGCGCGTCGGCGCCGCTCAGCCGGGCCAGCCGCCGCGGCAGCGCCTCGGCGGACGCCGGCGCCTCGGTGGCCGCCAGTGCGGTGCGTCGTACGGCCGTCGGGGCGAGGCCTCGTACGAGGGCGGGGGCGTCGTCGGTGGCCTGGACACGGAGCGGTAGGAGCAGGGCCCGGTCCGCGGCCGGGGTGTCGTCGGCCGTGAGCGCCCGGTCGAACAGGGCCAGGGCCCGGTCGGCGGGCAGCGGCAGGATGCCGTCGCGGGCCAGCCGGCGCAGCCCGGTCTCGCCGAGCCCGGCCGCCATGCCCTCGCCCGTGTCCCACAGTCCCCAGCCGAGCGAGAGGGCCGGGAGCCCCTCGGTACGGCGCCGCGCGGCCAGGGCGTCCAGGAAGGCGTTCCCGGCGGCGTAGTTGGCCTGGCCCGCCGCGCCCAGGGTGCCGGCGGCGGAGGAGAACAGGACGAACGCGGCGAGGCCGAGGTCGCGTGTCAGCTCGTGCAGATGCCAGGCGGCGTCGGTCTTGGGCCGCATGACCGCCGTCAGCCGCTCGGGGGTGAGGTCGGTGAGCAGCCCGTCGTCCAGGACACCCGCGGCGTGCACCACGGCGGTCAGCGGGTGCTCAGCGGGCACGGACGCGAGCAGTGCGGCGAGCGCGGCCCGGTCGGTGACGTCACAGGCGGCCACGGTCACGGTCGCGCCCAGGGCGGCCAGGTCGTCCAGGGCACCGGGCTCGGGCAGCCGCCCGGTGCGCCCGGCCAGCAGCAGATGGCGTACGCCGTGCCGGGTCACCAGGTGCCGGGCGAGCAGCCGGCCGAGGCTGCCGGTGCCGCCGGTGACGAGGACGGTGCCCTGCGGGTCCAGGGCGGGCGCACCGGCCGGCGTCTCCTCGCCGGTCCTGGCCAGTTCGGGCAGGTACACCGTGCCGGTGCGCAGGGCGAGTTCGGGTGCGCCGGTGGCGACGGCTGCCGGGAGGGCGGCGGCCGAGGCGGGGTCGTCGTCGGTGTCGACGAGCACGAACCGGCCGGGGTGCTCGACGGCGGCAGCCCGGACCATGCCCCAGATCACGGCCTGCGCCGGGTCGGGCGCACCGTCGGCGGCGACGGCGACGGCCGACCGGGTCAGGACCACCAGCGGCTCGGTCGGTGTGTCGGAGAGGTGCCGCCGCAGGGAGGCCAGTGCCTGTACGGCGGTCTCGCGGGCCAGCGTCGGCAGATCGGCGCCGGAGCCACCGTCGGCGGTCACGGCGAGGGTGCGGGGCGCGGGGCCGTCGGCACTCACCGGCAGCGGCGTCCACCGCACGCGGAACAGGTCGCCGGGGGCGGGCGTGTCCGCGTTCAGCTGCCCGGCGGTCACCTGGCGGATCCGCAGCGAGGTCACCTCGGCCACGGGCGCCCCCGTGCCGTCGTACAGGCGCAGGGTCATGTGGTCGGTGCCGTGCGGGGTGAGCCGCAGCCGGACCGCCGTGGCGCCGGTCGCGTAAAGGGTGACTCCTTCCCAGGAGAAGGGCAGGGTCATCACGGTCGGGTCCTGGCCGTCGAGCAGGTCGATGGCGTGCAGCGTGGAGTCGAGCAGCGCCGGGTGCAGTCCGAAGCCGTCGGCCGCGTCGGCGTCGGGCAGGGCGAGTTCGGCGCAGACCTCCTCGCCGTGCCGCCAGGCGCCGCGCAGGCAGCGGAACAACGGGCCGTAGCGGTAGCCCTGTTCGGCCAGGTGGGCGTAGGTGCCGGTGACGTCCACCGGTACAGCCCCCGCGGGCGGCCAGGCGGTCTCGGCGGCCGGTTCCGGTGTGGTGCGCGGGGCGAGGACACCGGTGGCGTGCCGGGTCCACTCGCCGTCCGTGCCCTCCGGGCGGGCGTGCACGGTCAGTTCCCGGCGGCCGTCGGCGTCGGGGGCCGCGGCGGCCACCTGGAGGTGGACGGCGCCGTGCTCGGGCAGGACCAGGGGCCGTTCCAGGGTGAGTTCCGCCACCTGCGGGCAGTGGGTGCGGTCGCCGGCCTGGACGGCCAGCTCGACGAAGGCACTGCCCGGGACGAGGACGACGCCCGCCACGGCGTGGTCGGCGAGCCAGGGGTGGGTGTCCAGGGACAGACGGCCGGTCAGGGCCACCCGGTCGTCGCCGGCCAGCTCGATCGCGGCGCCGAGCATCGGGTGCCCGGCCGGCACCTGGCCCAGCCCGCCCGCGTCGGTGGCCGCGCCGGGCGCGTCGTCCAGCCACAGCCGCTGCCGCTGGAAGGCGTAGGTCGGCAGGTCGGTGCGGCGGGCACCCGTAGCGGCGAAAACCCGCTCCCAGTCGACGGTCAGACCGCGCACGTGGGCGGTGCCGAGGAGGGCCGCGAAGGTCTGTTCCTCGTCGCGGTCGCGACGGAGGGCCGGGACGAACGCCGACCGCTCGGCGTCTGCGACTGCGTGGGCGCCCATGGCCGACAGGACGGCGCCGGGGCCGAGTTCGAGGAAGGTGCGTACTCCGTCGGCCTCCAGCGTGCGGACACCGTCGCCGAAGCGGACCGCCTCGCGGACGTGCCGTACCCAGTACCCGGGGTCGCACAGCTCGTCCTCGCCGGCGCGCGCTCCGGTCACGTTGGACACGACCGGGATCGCGGGTGGTGCGTACCGCAGTTCGCGGGCGGTCTTCTCGAACTGCGCCAGCATCGGGTCCATCAGCGGGGAGTGGAAGGCGTGACTGACCCGCAGCCGCTTGGTGCGCCGGCCTGAGAAGGCCTCGGCCACAGCCTCTACGGCGGCCTCGGTGCCGGAGACGACGACGGCACGGGGCCCGTTGACGGCGGCGACGGACACCTCAGGACCGAGGTAGGGAAGCACCTCGTCCTCGGTGGCGTCGACGGCCAGCATCGCGCCCCCGGCGGGCAGCGCCTGCATCAGCCGACCGCGCGCGGCGACCAGCCGGGCGGCGTCCGCCAGGTCCCAGACGCCGGCGACATGCGCGGCGGTCAGTTCCCCGATGGAGTGCCCGGCCAGCCAGTCCGGGCGGACGCCGTGGGACTCCAGCAGCCGGTACAGGGCCGTCTCCACGGCGAACAGGGCGCTCTGGGTATACACGGTGTGGTCGAGGAGGGCGGCTTCCCCGGTGCCGGGCTCGGCCCACATCACGTCCCGCAGCGGGCGGTCGAGGTGGGCGTCGAGCGCCTGGCAGACCTCGTCCAGCGCCGTGCGGAAGGCGGGGTGAGCGGCGCACAGAGCGCGGCCCATGCCCGCACGCTGGGCGCCCTGGCCTGTGAAGAGGAAGGCGGTCTTGCCGTCGGCGGGGCGGCCCCGGACCACGGTGTCGGAGGCGGTACCGTCGGCCAACGCGGTGAGTGCGGCGAGGAGTTCGTCCCGGTCGCGGGCCAGCACCGCGCCCCGGTGAGTGAGGGCGGCGCGGCCGGTGGCCAGGGAGCGGGCGAGGTCGGGCAGGGCCTGGTCGGCCACCTGACGCAGCCGTGCGGCCTGGGCGGCCAGTGCCTCGGGGGTGGCGCCGGAGAGCACGAGCGGCAGGATCGGGGCCGGGGCCGGTTCCGTGTCGGTGACGGTCTCGTCGGCCGGTGCCTCCTCGATGATCGTGTGCACGTTGGTACCGCTGATCCCGAAGGACGACACACCGGCGCGGCGCGGGCGGTCCGTCGCCGGCCAGTCCCGGTCTTCGGTCAGCAGGCGCACGCTTCCGGCGTCCCAGTCGACCTTCGTGGACGGCGCGTCGACGTGGAGGGTCTTCGGCAGGACGCCGTTGCGCATCGCCATGACCATCTTGATGACGCCGGCGACACCGGCGGCGGCCTGGGTGTGCCCGATGTTGGACTTGATCGAGCCCAGCCACAACGGGGTGTCCGCGGAGCGCTCTTGGCCGTAGGTGGCCAGCAGCGCCTGCGCCTCGATCGGGTCACCCAGCGTCGTACCCGTCCCGTGCGCCTCCACCGCGTCCACGTCGGCGGCCTCCAGGCGTGCCGCCGCCAGCGCCTGCCGGATCACCCGCTGCTGTGCGGGACCGTTGGGCGCCGTGAGCCCGTTGGAGGCACCGTCCTGGTTGACGGCGGAGCCGCGGACCACGGCCAGCACCGGGTGTCCGTTGGCCCGCGCGTCCGACAACCGCTCCAGGACGAGCAGGCCGGCGCCCTCGGACAGGGCGGTGCCGTCCGCGCCGTCGGCGAAGGATTTGGCGTGGCCGTCGGCGGCGAGGTTGCGCTGCCTGCTGAAGTCCACGAACGTGTCGACGGTCGACATCACGGACACACCGCCGGCCAGCGCCAGGCCGCACTCGCCCTGCCGCAGCGCCTGTGCGGCCAGGTGCACCGCCACCAGGGACGACGAGCACGCGGTGTCGACGGTGAGCGTCGGGCCCTCCAGACCGAGGGCGTAGGCGACCCGGCCGGAGGCCACGCTGCCGAGGCTGCCGTTGCCCAGGTAGTCGCGCACGGACTCGGGGACGTGCCGCAGTCGGCTGCCGTAGTCGTGGTACATGACGCCCGCGAAGACACCGGTACGGCTGCCGCGCAGGGAGTGCGGGTCGATACCGGCCCGCTCCAGCGCCTCCCAGGAGGTCTCCAGCAGCAGCCGCTGCTGCGGGTCCATGGCCAGGGCCTCACGCGGGCCGATGCCGAAGAAGTCGGGGTCGAAGTCGGCGGCGTCGTACAGGAATCCGCCCGCCCGGGTGCTGCAGTGGCCGGCCTTGCCGGGCTCGGGGTCGTACAGGCCGTCCAGGTCCCAGCCGCGGTCGGCGGGGAAGGCGCCGATGCCGTCGCCGCCGTCGGCGAGCAGTCGCCACAGGTCCTCGGGTGTGCTGACGCCGCCGGGGTAGCGGCAGGCCATGGCGACGATGGCGACCGGCTCGTCCGCTTCCCGCACAGCCGCCTCGGTGACGGCCTCGACCTGTGCGCCGAAGAGTTCCGTCCTCAGGTGGCCCACGAGCGCGCCCGCGTCGGGGTAGTCGAAGACGAGCGTGGCGGGCAGCCGCAGGCCGACGGCGTCGCCGAGGCGGTTGCGCAGTTCCACCGCGGTCAGCGAGTCGAAGCCGGACTCGCGGAACGAGCGGCGCATATCGAGCGTCATGTCGCTGCCGTGCCCGAGCACGGCGGCCACGTGGGTGCGGACCAACTCCAGGAGAGCCGCGTCGCGTTCGGCGGGCCCGAGGGCGGCCAGCC
>NZ_CM002285.1:463160-463917 GCF_000497445.1 Streptomyces roseochromogenus subsp. oscitans DS 12.976
AGCACGGCCGGGACGTCGCCGGCGCGGCGCAGGGCGGCCAGGTCCAGGCCGATCGGGAGGAGCAGTGGCTCGTCGGCGGCGAGGGCGGCGTCGAGCAGGCGCAGGCCCTCCCCGGTGGGGATGGGGCGGACACCGGCGCGCGCCATGCGCTCCACGTCGGCGTCGGTGAGATGGGCGGTCAGTCCCGTGCGCTGCTCCCAGAAGCCCCAGGCCAGCGATTGTGCGGGCAGGCCTTGGTGCCTGCGGTGGGCGGACAGCGCGTCCAGGAAGGCGTTGGCGGCGGCGTAGCCGGACTGCCCGGCGCCGTCGACCGTGCCGGCGGCGGAGGAGAACAGGACGAACGCGGCGAGGTCGAGGCCGCGCGTCAGCTCGTGCAGATGCCAGGCCGCGTCGGCCTTGGGACGCAGTACGGCGTCCAGGCGGCCGGGCGTCTGGTCGGTCACCAGTCCGTCGTCGAGGACACCGGCGAGGTGGACGACGGCGGTCAGCGGGTGGGCTGCGGGCAACTCTTCAATGAGTGCGGCCAGTTGGCCTCGGTCGGCGGCGTCGCAGCGGGCCAGGACGATCTCCGCGTCGACGTCCGCGAAGTCGTCTGCGGCGGTGCCGCTGCGCCCGGCCAGCACCAGGCGGCGTACGCCGTGCTCGGCGACCAGGTGCCGGGCGACCAGCGCACCGAGGACTCCGGTGCCGCCGGTGATGAGCACGGTGCCGTCCGGGTTCAGGGCCCGCGCCCGCCCGTCCGGCGTGGCGCGGGCGA
>NZ_CM002285.1:464017-469506 GCF_000497445.1 Streptomyces roseochromogenus subsp. oscitans DS 12.976
CCCGCGTCGCCGTCACTGTCGTTGGAGTCCACGAGCACGAACCGCCCGGGATGCTCGCACTGCGCGGCGCGGACCAGGCCCCACACGGCGGCACCCGCCAGGTCGGTGACGTCCTCGTCGCCCACCGCCACGGCACCCCGGGTGAGTACCAACAGCCGTGCCGTCGCCGTGCGTTCGTCGGCGAGCCAGTCCTGTACGGCGGCCAGCACCCGCCCGGTCGCCCGGCGGGAGCCGGTGACCGGGTCACCGCCGCCGACCGGGAGCACCACCCATGCGGGCACCGTGTCCAGGTCCCGTTCGTCCAGGACGGCGTACTGGGGTGCGAGCGCCTCGGGCACGGGCAGCGCCGGCCAGTCCAGGCGGTACAGGTCGTCCGTGTGGGCCGTAGGCGTGAGTGCGGCCGGGTCGACGGGCCGGGAGACCAGGGCCTCGACCTCGGCGACCGGGGCGCCGGTCGGGTCGGCGAGCTGGAGGGAGAGTGTCTCGCCGCCGTGCAGCCGGACCCGCAGCGCGGTGGCTCCGGCCGCGTACAGCGAGACCCCGGTCCAGGCGAAGGGCAGCCGGGCGGTGTCCTGGCCGTCGGTGCCGTCGGTGCCGTCGGTTCCGAGGCCGTCGGCGTGCAGGGCGGCGTCGAACAGGGCGGGGTGCAGGGCGAAGGACTCGGCCTCCACGGGCAGTTCGACCTCGGCGAAGGTCTCCTCGCCGCGCCGCCAGGCCGCGCGCAGGCCCTGGAAGGCGGGCCCGTAGTCGTAGCCGAGGCCGGCCAGCCGGTCGTAGGCGTCCTCGACCGGTACGGGTGCGGCACCCTGCGGCGGCCAGGCGGTGAGCTCGAAGGCGGCCTCGGCCGTCTGCGGGGCGAGCAGGCCGGTGGCGTGCCGCGTCCAGGGGGTGACGTCGGCGCCTTCGGGGCGGGAGTGGACGGTCAGCGCGCGGTGTCCGGTGTCGTCGGCGGCGGCCACGTGCAGCTGCAACTGGACCGCACCTCGGTCGGACAGCACCAGCGGTGCCTGGAGGGTGAGTTCGGCGAGGTGCCCGCAGCCGAGGTCGTGGCCGGCGCCGAGCGCCAGCTCCACCAGGGCGGTGCCGGGCAGCAGGGTGCTGCCGGAGACGGCGTGGTCGGCCAGCCAGGGGGCGGTGGCGGTGGAGAGGCGGCCGGTGAACAGGGTGCCGCCCTCGGCGACCGGGACGGCGGCGCCCAGCAGCGGGTGACCGGTGGTCTGCAGTCCGGCGGCGGTGACGTCACCGGTGCCGGCGGAGCGGCCGAGCCAGTAGCGTTCGCGCTGGAAGGCGTAGGTGGGCAGGTCGGCGGAGCGGACCGGCGTGCCGGTGAACACGGCCGACCAGTCGACCGGGACGCCGGCGACGAAGGCTTCCCCCAGGGCGGCCAGGACGCGCTCGGGGCCGCCGTTGTCGCGCTGCAGCGAGCCGATGCCGGTGATGTCGGCGCCCGCGGCATCGGCGGTCTCGGCGATGCTGTGCAGCAGCACCGGGTGCGGGCTGCACTCCACGAACACCCCGTACCCGGCGTCGAGCAGGGTGCGCGTGGTGGGCTCGAACAGCACGCTCTGGCGCAGGTTGGTGTACCAGTAGCCGGCGTCCAGGCCGGTGGTGTCGATCCTGGCGCCGCTGACAGTGGAGTAGAACGGCACCTCGCCGGGCCGGGCCCGCACACCCGCCAGGTCGGCGAGCAGCTGCTCCCGGATCGACTCGACGTGCGCGGAGTGCGAGGCGTAGTCCACGGGGAGCCGCTTGGCGCGGTCCCCGCCGGCCACGATCGTCTCGCGGAGTTCGTCCAGGGCGTCGGCGTCGCCGGACAGCACCACGGAGGCGGCGCCGTTGACGGCGGCGACCGAGACCCGGCCGTCGTAGCGGGCGACGAGCTCGCGCACCCGGGCCTCGGGCAGGGCCACCGACATCATGCCGCCGCGGCCGGAGAGTTCCCGGGCGATGGCCTGGCTGCGCAGGGCCACGACGCGGGCGCCGTCGGCGAGGGAGAGCGCGCCGGCCACGCAGGCGGCGGCGATCTCGCCCTGGGAGTGGCCGACGACCGCGGCGGGCCGTACCCCGTGCGCGCGCCACACCTCGGCGAGCGACACCATGATCGCCCACAGCACGGGCTGGACGACGTCCACCCGCTCCAGCGACTGCCGCGCCCGTACGGTCTCGATGAGGTCCCAGTCGGTGACGGACGCGAGGGCCGCGGCGCAGTCGGCCATGGTGGCGGCGAACACCGGCGAGGCGTCGAGGAGTTCGGCGGCCATGCCGGCCCACTGGGAGCCCTGGCCGGGGAAGACGAAGACGATCCGGGACTCCCCCGCCGGCCTGCCGCGCACCACGTTCGGTGCGGCGTCACCCTCGGCGAGTGCGGTCAGGCCCGCGGTGAGGGCGGGCAGGTCGGCGCCGGTGACGACGGCCCGCTCGTCCAGTGCGGCGCGCCCGGAGGCGAGGGTGTGGGCGACGTCGGGGACGGGGTCGGTGCCAGTGGTGAGGTGGCTGAGGAGGAGACGGGCCTGGGCGGCGAGGCCCTGCTCGCCCTTGCCGGACAGCACCAGCGGGAGCGGTCCGGTCCAGGAGGGCTCCTCGGCACGGGCCTCGGGCGCGAGGGCGGCCTCCACGATGACGTGGGCGTTGGTGCCGCTGATGCCGAAGGACGACACGGCGGCGCGGCGGGGCTCGCCGTCCCCTGTGCGCCAGTCGCGTGCCTCGCCGAGCAGTTCTACGGCACCGGCCTCCCAGTCGACCTGGGAGGTGGGCCGTTCGGCGTGCAAGGTCTTGGGCAGCCGGCCGTGCCGTATCGCCATCACCATCTTGATGACGCCCGCGACACCGGCGGCGGCCTGGGTGTGCCCGATGTTGGACTTGACCGAGCCGAGCCACAGCGGCTCGCCGTCAGGCCGGTCCTGGCCGTAGGTGGCCAGCAGGGCCTGGGCCTCGATCGGGTCGCCCAGCGGGGTGCCGGTGCCGTGCGCCTCGACGGCGTGCACCTGGCGGGGTTCCAGTCGGGCGTTGGCGAGGGCGGCGCGGATGACGCGCTGCTGGGAGGGGCCGTTGGGGGCGGTGAGCCCATTGGAGGCGCCGTCCTGGTTGACGGCGGTGCCGCGCACCACGGCCAGCACGGGGTGGCCGTTGCGCCGGGCGTCGCTGAGCCGTTCCAGCAGGATCAGTCCGGCGCCCTCGCCCCAGCCGGTGCCGTCCGCGCCCTCCGCGAAGGACTTGCAGCGGCCGTCCTCGGCGAGGCCGCGCTGGCGGGAGAAGTCGATGAAGGTGTCGGGCGTGGACATCACGGTCACGCCGCCCGCGAGGGCCAGGCCGCACTCGCCGGTGCGCAGCGCCTGCACCGCGAGGTGGAGGGCGACGAGCGAGGAGGAGCAGGCGGTGTCGACGGTGACGGCGGGCCCTTCCAGGCCGAGGATGTACGACACGCGTCCGGAGGCGACGCTGCCCAGGTTGCCGTTGCCGAGGTAGCCCTCGACGCCTTCGGGCACGTCGGTGAGCCAGCTGCCGTAGTCGTGGTACATGACGCCCGCGTAGATGCCGGTGCGGCTGCCCTTGAGGGTGTGCGGGTCGATGCCGGCGCGTTCGAAGGCCTCCCAGGCGGTCTCCAGCAGCAGCCTCTGCTGCGGGTCCATGGCGAGGGCCTCGCGCGGGCTGATGCCGAAGAAGCCGGCGTCGAACTGCGGGGCGTCGTAGAGGAATCCGCCCTCGCGCACGTGGGTCTTGCCTGGGGCGTCGGGGTCGGGGTCGTAGATGCCGTCGACGTCCCAGCCGCGGTCGGCGGGGAAGTCGCCCACGGCGTCGGTGCCGGCGTCGACCAGCTGCCACAGCTGCTCGGGCGTACTGACGCCACCGGGGTAGCGGCAGCTCATCGCGACGATCGCGACGGGCTCCTGCGCCGCCTCGGTGATCAGGTCGTTCTGCTGGCGCAGCCGCTCGTTCTCGAGCAATGACTCGCGCAGCGCCTCGACGATCTGCTCGACGGATGTGTCCACGGTCGGTGTCGCTCCCTGCTGGCTCGGCGGCGCTGGTGACGCGGTGGAGGGTGCGCCGGACGTGGGGTGGCCCGGTGCCGGACGCGGCGCGTCGTCCGGCACCTGGGGCGAGGTCACCGGCTGCCGCCGCGGTCGAGCGCGGCGCGTACCAGGTCGGCCACCGCCATGGACTTGATGTCCAGGGCCCGGGGGGCGGGTTCGGGCGCCGGAGCCTGCTCGGTCAGCTTCAGCAGGCTGTCGAGCAGTCCGGCCTCCCGGATGCGGTCGACCGGGATGCGCGAGATCAGGGTGCGCAGCTCGTCGTCGCCGTGCTCCGCCGCAGCGGGCTCGGGCTCCTCGGTGTCCGGCAGGAGCCGTTCCAGGAGGTGCCCGGCGAGCGCCGCCGGGGTGGCGTAGTCGAAGATCAGAGTGGAGGGCAGCCGCAGTCCGCTGACCGCGTTCAGCCGGTTGCGCAGTTCGACGGCGGCGAGTGAGTCGAAGCCCAGCGCGGTGAAGGCGCGGCGCGGCTCCACGGCGGCGGGTCCGGCGTGGCCGAGGATGGCGGCGACCTCGGTGCGGACCGCTTCCAGCACGGTGTGCTCGTGGTCGGCGGCGGGCAGTTCGGCCAGCCGCTGGCCCAGGGTGCGGGCCCGTTCGGCGCGGTCCGCGTGGACGGCGACGCCGGCGAGGGTGCGCAGCACGGCCGGTACGTCGTCGACGCGCCTGCGCAGAGCCGCGGTGTCCAGCCGTACGGGGACCAGGGCAGGGCTGCCGGCGGCCACGGCGGCGTCGAACAGCTCCAGCCCCTCGGCCGGGTCGAGCGCGCCGATACCGGAGCGTTCGATGCGCTGGCCCTCGGCGGCGTCGAGGGCGGCGCCCATACCGCCGCCGGACCACAGGCCCCAGGCGAGGGAGGTGGCGGGCAGGCCGAGGGCGGCGCGATGGGCGGCCAGCGCGTCGAGGAAGACGTTCGCGGCGGCGTAGTTGCCCTGGCCGGAGGCGTCGATGGTGCCGGCGGCCGAGGAGAACAGCACGAAGTGGGACAGCTCCCGCTCCCGGGTCAGTTCGTGCAGATGCCAGGCGGCGTCCGCCTTGGGCCGCAGTACGGTGTCCAGCCGCTCCGGGGTCAGCGAGGCGACCAGGCCGTCGTCCAGGACACCGGCCGTGTGTACGACGCTGTCGACGGGGTGCGCGGTGAGCAGCGCGGCGAGCGCGGCACGGTCGGAGACGTCGCAGCCGACGATCTCAACTGCTGCTCCCAACTCCGCCAGTTCCGAGCGCAGTTGTGCGGCGCCCGGCGCCTCGGGTCCGCGTCGACTCGTCAGCACCAGGCGGGTGACGCCGTGCCGTTCGGCCAGGTGGCGGGCGACCAGGGCGCCGAGTCCGCCGGTGCCGCCGGTGACGAGGACGGTGCCCCACGGCCGGCACTCGCCCGCAACGTCGTCGGCGCGCACCAGGCGGGGAGCATGCGCCCGGCCGTCCCGCCACCACACCTCGGGCTCCCCGGAGTCGAGGAGGGCG
>NZ_CM002285.1:469893-501378 GCF_000497445.1 Streptomyces roseochromogenus subsp. oscitans DS 12.976
AGGAGGATCCGGCCGGGGTCCTCGGCCTGCGCGGCCCGGACCAGCCCCTGCACGGCGGCGCCGGCGAGGCCGCCGCCGGTGAGCACCACGAGCACCGAATCCGCGAACCGGTCGCCGGCGGACCACGCCCGCAGGGTCTCCAGCGTGCGTCCCAGGGCGGTCCGCACCGCGCCGGGCAGTTGCTCGCCCTCGGCGTGCGGGGCGGTGACCGGCAGCATCACCACGTCCGGCACGGGAGTGCCGAGCGCGGCCAGGCCGGGGTGCAGCGGGGCGCCGAGACCGAGGTCGTCGTCGCCGAGGACCGCCCAGGTACGGCGTTCGGGGCGGCCGGCGGCCTCGGGCAGTGGTTCGTCGGTGACGGCGTACAGGTGGCGCCGCTGCCGCGGGGCGAGCCGGTCGGCTGTGACGGGGCGGGTGACGTACGACTCGACGGAGGCGAGGGGTCGGCCCTCGGTGTCCGCCAGTTCGATGCGGGTGCCGTCGGTGCCGGGGGTGACGCGGACGCGGGCGGTGAGGGAGCCCTGGGTGTGCAGGGCCACTCCGGTCCAGGCGAAGGGCAGGGCGATGCCCTCTCCCGGCTGCGCCTCCACGTCCAGGAGCGAGGTGACGTGCAGGGCGGAGTCCAGCAGCGCCGGGTGCAGGGCGTGCCGGGTGGCGTCCTGCCGTGCGCTCGGGGGCAGTTCGAGTTCGGCGAGGAGGGTGTCGCCGTCCCGCCAGGCGGCTCGTACGCCCTGGAAGACGGGGCCGTAGTCGTAACCCTGGGAGTGCAGGCGCGGGTAGAGGCCGGTGACGTCGAGGGGGGTGGCGCCGGGCGGCGGCCAGGCACCGGACACGGCCGGGGGCGCGGTGGCGGGGCCGGTGAGGGTGCCGGTCGCGTGTCGCGTCCAGCCCTCGCCCTCGGGGGCGTTCTCGGCGCGCGAGTGGATCTCCACGGTGCCGTCGGAGCCGACGGCGGCCTGGAGGCGTACGGCGGTGTCCGCGGGCAGTACCAGCGGGGCCTGCAGGGTCAGTTCCTCCACGACGGGGCGTTCGGTGAAGCGCCCGGCGTGCAGCGCGAGGTCCACCAGCGCGGCTCCGGGCACCAGGACCGTGCCCAGCACGGCGTGCTCGGCGAGGACCGGGTGGGTGGCGGTGGAGATCCGGCCGGTGAGCAGCACACCCGCGTCGCCGGGCAGGTCCACGCGGGCGCTGACCAGCGGGTGGTCGACGGCGGCCAGGCCGTGCCCGGCCGCGTCGCCGGTGCTGACGGCCAAGGTGGGCAGCCAGTACCGGCGGTGGTCGAAGGCGTAGGTGGGCAGGTCGACTCGGTTTCCCGCATACGTCCCGTACAGCACCGCCCAGTCGACGTCCGCGCCCCGCGTGTGTACGGCGGCCAACGCGCCCAGGAGGCTGGGCAGTTGAGCGCGGTCCTTGCGGGCGGTGGAGATGAACGCCGGGTCTTCGGCGTCCGGCAGGCAGTCGGGGCCCATGGCGGTGAGCGCGGGCGCGGCGCCGAGTTCGAGGAAGGTGTCGGCGCCGTTCGCGGCCAGCGTGCTGACGGCGTCGGCGAAGCGTACGGTCTCCCGCACGTGCCGTACCCAGTAGTCGGCGGAGCCGAGTTCGGCGGCGGTGGCCGGTGCGCCGGTGAGGGTGGAGACGATCGGCACGGTCGGTTCCGCCGCCTCGATGCCGGTCATGACCTCCCGGAACGCGGCCAGCATGGGCTCCATGCGGGGCGAGTGGAAGGCGTGCGACACGTGCAGCCTGCGGGTGGTCGTGAAGTGCGCGGCGACCTCCGTGACGGCGTCCTCGTCGCCGGAGACGACCACGGCACGCGGTCCGTTGACGGCGGCGATCCCGCACCGCCCGTCCAGCAGCGGGGTCACCTCCTCTTCCGAGGCCTGTACGGCGACCATCGCGCCGCCCTCGGGCAGGGCCTGCATGAGCCGGCCCCGGGCGGCGACCGCAGTGACGGCGTCCTGCAGGGACCACACGCCCGCCACGTGCGCGGCGGCGAACTCGCCGACGGAGTGGCCGGCCAGCCAGTCGGGGCGCAGCCCGAAGGATTCCAGCAGCCGGTAGAGGGCGACCTGGGTGGTGAACAGCGCGGCCTGGGTGTAGGCGGTCTGCTCCAGGGTCTCGGCGTCGTCGCCGAACACGACCTCGGCGAGGGGCCGTTCAAGGTGTTTGTCGAAGAGGGCGGCGGCGCGGTCGAAGTGCTCGGCGTAGCCGGGGAACGCGTCGTACCAGTCACGGCCCATGCCCGGGCGCTGGGCGCCCTGACCGGAGAACAGGTAGGCCAGCCTGCCGTCCGTGGCGGACCCGGTGACGAGGAGTCCCGGTGCTTCTGTTCCGCGCGCCAGGGCGTCCAGCGCGGTGGCGGCCTGCTCGTCGCCGGTCGCGAGGACGACGGCGCGGTGGGCGTGGGTGCCGCGGGTGGTGGCCAGGGCCAGGCCGAGGTCGGCGGAGGCCGTGCCGGTCAGCTCCAGCAGGCGCCTGGCCTGGCCGCGCAGGGCCTCGGGCGAGCGGGCGGAGACCGGGAGGGCGAGCACCGGCGGGGCGGTGGCCGGGGCGGCCGCCGAGGGCTCCGGGGGCTCCGCGGGCTCCGGCTCGGTGAACTCCTCAAGGATCACATGGGCGTTGGTGCCGCTGATCCCGAAGGAGGACACACCGGCGCGGCGCGGCCGGTCCGGCGTCCGCCACGGGCGCTGCTCGGTGAGCAGTTCCACGGCGCCGGCGCCCCAGTCGACCTGGTGGGACGGCGCGTCCACGTGCAGCGTCTTCGGCAGTACGCGGTTGCGCATCGCCATGACCATCTTGATGATGCCTGCGACACCGGCGGCTGCCTGCGTGTGGCCCATGTTGGACTTGATCGAGCCCAGCCACAGGGGGCTGTCCTCGGTGTGCTCGGCGCCGTAGGTGGCCAGCAGCGCCTGCGCCTCGATCGGGTCACCCAGCGTCGTACCGGTGCCGTGCGCCTCTACGGCGTCGACGTCGGCCGGGGTGAGTCCGGCGGCGGCCAGCGCGGCGCGGATGACGCGCTGCTGGGAGGGGCCGTTGGGGGCGGTCAGGCCGTTGGAGGCGCCGTCGGAGTTCACGGCGGAGCCACGGACGACCGCGAGGACACGGTGGCCGTTGCGGTGGGCGTCGGAGAGGCGTTCTACGACGATCAGGCCGGCGCCCTCGCCCCAGCCGGTGCCGTCGGCCGCGGCGGCGAAGGACTTGCAGCGGCCGTCGGCGGCCAGCCCGCGCTGCCGGGCGAAGTCCACGAAGGTGTCCGGCGTCGACATGACGGTCACGCCGCCGACCAGGGCGAGATCGCACTCGCCCTGCCGCAGCGCCTGGGCCGCCAGGTGCAGGGTGACCAGCGAGGAGGAGCAGGCGGTGTCGACGGTGACGGCCGGCCCTTCCAGACCGAGGGCGTAGGCGACGCGGCCCGAGACGACGCTGCCGAGGCTGCCGTTGCCGAGGTAGGCGGCGAGGTCCTCGGGCACCTCGGCCAGCCAGGAGCCGTAGTCGTGGTACATGACGCCCGCGAACACGCCGGTGCGCGAGCCGCGCAGGTGGTGCGGGTCGATGGCGGAGCGCTCCAGCGCCTCCCAGGACACCTCCAGCAGCAGCCGCTGCTGCGGGTCCATGGCGGTGGCCTCGCGGGGGCTGATCCCGAAGAAGCCGGCGTCGAACTCGGCCGCGTCGTACAGGAAGGCGCCCTCGCGGGCGTAGGTGCGGCCGGGGGTGCCCGGCTCCGGGTCGTACAGCGCCTCGGTGTCCCAGCCGCGGTCCGCGGGGAAGTCGCCGACCGCGTCGACGCCGTCGGCGACGAGCCGCCACAGATCCTCCGGGGAGCGGACCCCGCCGGGGTAGCGGCAGCTCATGCCGACGATGACGATCGGGTCGTCGTCCACCGTGCTGCGAATGCCGGGTGCGGCGGTCTCCTGCGAGCCGGTGCCGAAAAGGGTGTCGCGGATGTGGTCGGCGAGGACGCGGGAGGTGGGGTGGTCGAAGACGAGGGTGGCGGGCAGGCGCAGCCCGGTGGCGGTGCCGAGCCGGTTGCGCAGCTCCACGGCGGCCAGCGAGTCGAAGCCCAGGTCGGTGAAGGCGCGGCCGGGGTCGATGGCGGACGGCCCGTCGTGCCGCAGTACGGCGGCCACTTCGGTGCGGACCAGGTCGAGCAGGGCGCGGTCGCGGTCGGCGGCGGGCAGCGCGGCCAGCCGTCCGCCCGTGGCCGGGGCAGGAGCAGCGGCGCTCGCCGTGGTCCGGCGGGTGACCGGGCGGACGAGGGTGGTCAGCAGCGGCGGTATGCCGTCGGGGCGGCGGCGTACGGCGGCGGCGTCGATCTCCACGGGCACCAGGTGGGGTGCGCGGGAGCGGAGGGCGGCGTCGAACAGCTCCAGGGAGCGTTCGGCGGACAGTCCGGGGATGCCGTAGCGCGCGATGCGGTCCAGGGCCGTGTCGTCCAGGGCCGCGCCCATGCCGCTGTCGGTGGCCCACAGGCCCCAGGCGAGCGCGGTGGCAGGCAGGCCGAGGGCGGCGCGGTGCTCGGCGAGGGCGTCGAGGTAGGCGTTGGCGGCGGCGTAGTTGCCCTGGCCGGGGCCGTCGAGGACGGCGGCGAGGGAGGAGAACAGCACGAAGCGGGCGAGGTCGCGGTCCTGGGTCAGCTCGTGCAGGTGCCAGGCGCCCAGCGCCTTGGCGTGGAAGACCTCGTCCACCATTTCGTCGGTGAGGGTGTCCACGACGCCGTCGCGGACGGTGCCCGCAGCGTGCACGACGGAGTCGACGGGGTGCTCCTCCAGCAGCCGGCGCAGTGCCTCGCGGTCGCCGACGTCGCAGACGGCCACGGTCACCTCGGCGCCGAGCGCGCTGAGTTCGGCGTGCAGGCCGGGAGCCGTACCGCTGCGGCTCACCAGAAGCAGGCGGCGTACGCCGTGGGTGCGGACCAGGTGCCGGGCCAGCAGCGCGCCGAGGCCGCCGGTGCCGCCGGTGACGAGGACGGTGCCCCAGTCGGCGGCCGGGGCGGGTTCGTCGGCGGGCTGCGCCATGAGCCTTGGGACGCTGAACTCACCTTCGACGAGGGAGATTTCGGGTTCGCCGGTGGCGAGGATCCGGCGCAGGTCGGCCTCGGAGGGCAGCGTCTCGTGCTCGACGAGGACGTACCGCCCGGGGTTCTCGGCCTGGGCGGAGCGGACCAGGCCCCGGACGGCCGCGTGGGCGGGGCTGCCGGGCGGGGTCACGAGGACCAGCCGGGTGTCGGCCAGGCGCTCGTCCGTCTGCCAGGTGCGCACCAGCCGGAGTACGTCGAGGACGTGGGCGCGCGCCGCGTCGGCGCCGGTGCTCGCCGGGCCCGGCACGCGGTGCACGACGGCGTCCGGGGCGGGGCCGTCGAGCAGGGCGTCGGCGGAGTCCGCGAGGACGGCGGTGCGCAGGGGTGCGGTGGTCGCCGGTCGGGGGTACGGCGACCACCGCACGGCGTACAGGACGTCGTTGCCCTGTACGGGTCGGGAGGTCAGGGCCTCGATGTCGGCCACCGGGGCGCCGGTGGCGTCGGCGAGGTGCAGGGTGATGGTGTCGGTGCCCTTGCGGGTGATCTTCACACGGAGGGCCGGCGCACCGGCGGCGTACAGGGTGACGCCGGTCCAGGCGAACGGCACCAGGACCTCGGGGCGCGGCGGGGCGTCGAGGTCGGCGGCGTGCAGCGCGGCGTCGAGCAGCGCCGGGTGCAGGCCGAACTCGCTTGCCTCGGCGGCGGCTTCGGCGGGCAGGGCGACCTCGGCGTAGACGTCGTCGCCGTGCCGCCAGGCGGCGCGCAGCCCCTGGAAGGCGGGTCCGTAGCCGTAGCCCTGCTCGGCGAGGTCGGCGTAGACGCTCGCTACGTCAAGCGACGTGGCGTTCTGCGGCGGCCACACGGTCAGGTCGGCCGGGGCGGCCGGGGCGGTGGCGGCGAGGACGCCCGCGGCGTGCTGGGTCCAGGGGGCCGCGTCGTCGGCGCGGGTGTGGACGGTGACGCTGCGGCTTCCGGAGTCGTCGGGTTCGCCGACGGCGACCTGCACGGCGACGTCGTCGTCGGGGCGCAGCACGAGCGGGGCGCCGAGGGTCAGCTCCTCCAGGCCCGCCGCGCCGACGTGGTCGCCGGCGCGCAGGGCGAGTTCGACGAAGGCGGTGCCGGGGAACAACACCTGTCCGGCGATGACGTGGTCGGCGAGCCACGGCTGGGTGCGGGTCGACAGGCGGCCCGTGAGCACGACGCCCTCGGCGCCGACGGCGACCACGGCCCCGAGCAGCGGGTGACCCGCGGGAAGCTGGCCGAGGCCGGCTGCGTCGGTGGCGGTGTTCTGCTCCAGCCAGAAGCGGCGCCGCTGGAAGGGGTACAGGGGCACGTCGATGCGGCGTCCGCCCAGGGGGGCGAAGTGCCGCCGCCAGTCGACCGGGACGCCGCGGGCGTGGGCGGCGGCGAGTGCGGCGACGGCCTCGCGGGCCTCGGGCCGCTCGCGCCGCAGCACCGGCAGGAAGGCGGTGCCGGGTGCGTCGGTGCAGTCCGGGCCCATGGCGGACAGCACCGCGTCGGGGCCGATCTCCAGGAACGTCCGCACCCCGGCGTCGGCGAGCGCGCGCACGGCGTCGTGGAAGCGGACCCGGGCGCGGACGTGCTCCACCCAGTACTCGGGGTCGCACAGCTCGGAGGTGACAGGCGCGCCGGTGACGGTGGAGACGACCGGCAGCTTCGGCTCGGCGTAGTCCAGGACGTGTACGACGCGCCGGAACTCGGCCAGCATCGGTTCCATGAGCGGCGAGTGGAAGGCGTGACTGACCCGCAGGCGCTTGGTGTCGTGGCCGCGCGCGGCGAGTTCGGCGGCGATGCGCTCCACGTCGGCCGCGTCGCCGGAGACGACCACGGCGGCGGGGCCGTTGACGGCGGCGATGCCGGTGCGCGGGGTGAGCAGCGGCGCCACCTCGTCCTCGGTGGCGCGTACGGCGGCCATGGCGCCGCCTTCGGGGAGTCGCTGCATGAGCCGGCCGCGGGCGGCGACCAGGATCGTCGCGTCCTGCAGGGTGAGTACCCCGGCCACGTGCGCGGCGGCGATCTCGCCGACGGAGTGCCCGGCGAGCTGGTCGGGGGTGAGGCCCCAGCTCTCCAGGAGCCGGTAGAGGGCGACCTCCACGGCGAACAGGGCGGGCTGCGCGTACTCGGTACGGTGCAGCAGCCCGTCCTCCTCGCTGCCGGGCTCGGCGCACAGGACGTCCTGCAGCTGCCGGTCGAGCTGGAGGTCGAAGTGGGCGCAGACATCGTCCAGCGCGTCGGCGAACACCGGGTAGCTGGCGGCGAGTTCGCGGCCCATGCCGATGCGCTGGCTGCCCTGCCCGGTGAAGAGGAAGCCGAGGTCGCCGTCGGCGCGAGCCGCGATCGGCGCGTCTCCGGAGGCCAACTCGCTTAGTGCGGCGCGCAGTTCGGTGCGGTCGGCGGCGACGAGGACGGCCCGGTCGGGCAGGGCGGCCCGGGTGGTGGCCAGCGAGTGGGCGAGGTCCAGCGGGTCCGCGTCGTCCGCCAGGGGCAGCAGGTCGGCGGCGCGGGCCCGCAGGGCTGCTTCACCTCGGGCGGACAGGGCGAAGGGCAGCGGGGTGCCGGCGGGTAGGGCCGGTCGCGTCTCCGCTACGGCCTCTTCGGGCTCGGGCTGTTCCAGGATGACGTGCGCGTTGGTCCCGCTGACCCCGAACGACGACACACCCGCGCGCCGGGCCCGGCCGGTCTCGGGCCACGAGCGCTGCTCGGTGACGAGTTCCACGGCCCCCGAGGACCAGTTGACGGCCGGGGTGGGCGCGTCGACGTGCAGCGTCGCCGGTATCTGTCCGTGCCGCATGGCGAGGATCGTCTTGATCACACCGGCGACACCGGCGGCGGCCTGGGTGTGGCCCAGGTTGGATTTGACGGAGCCGAGCAGCAGGGGGGCGCCGTCGGGTCGGTCCTGGCCGTAGGTGGCCAGCAGCGCGGTGGCCTCGATGGGGTCGCCGAGCCGGGTGCCGGTGCCGTGTGCCTCGACCACGTCGACGTCGGCGGCGGTGAGCCCGGCGTCGGCGAGTGCCCGGCGGATCAGCCGCTGCTGGGAGGTGCCGTTGGGTGCGGTCAGGCCGTTGGAGGCGCCGTCCTGGTTGACGGCGGAGCCGCGCACGACGGCGAGCACCTGGTGGCCGTTGCGCCGGGCGTCGGACAGACGCTCCAGGACGAGCACGCCGACACCCTCGGCGAATCCGGTGCCGTCGGCCGCGGCGGCGAACGCCTTGCAGCGGCCGTCGGGCGCGAGGCCGCGCTGCCGGCTGAAGGCGGTGAACACACCGGGCCCGCCCATCACGGCCACGCCGCCCGCGAGGGCGAGCGAGGACTCGCCCTGCCGCAGCGAGCGGCAGGCCAGGTGGACGGCGACCAGGGCGGCGGAGCAGGCGGTGTCGACGGTGACGGCCGGGCCCTCGGCGCCCAGCACGTAGGCGACGCGGCCGGAGATGACGCTGGAGGCGTTCCCCGCGAGCAGGTAGGCGTCGAGCCCGTCCGGGGCGTCGTGCAGGCGCGGCCCGTACTCCTGCACCTCGGCGCCGAAGAACATGCCGGCCGGGGTGCCGCGCAGTGCCGTGGGGTCGATGCCGGCGTCTTCCAGGGCCTGCCAGGAGGTCTCCAGGACGAGCCGCTGCTGCGGGTCCATGCCGAGCGATTCCCGTGGGCTGATGCCGAAGAACTCGGCGTCGAACTCGGTTGCGGTGTCGAGGAATCCGCCGCTGCGGACGTAGGCGCTGCCGGGTGTCTCGGGGTCCTCGTCGTAGAGGGCGTCCAGGTCCCAGCCGCGGTCCTGCGGGAAGCCCGACAGCACTTCGCCGCCCTCGGCGAGCAGCCGCCACAGGTCGGCGGGCGAGGAGATGCCGCCGGGGAAGCGGCAGCCGAGGCCCACGACGGCGATCGGTTCGCCGGCGGCGCCGTCACCGGCCGTCTCGGGATGGTCGTCCGATCTGCCGTGGACCTCGGCGAGCAGCCGGGCGGCCAGGTCGTGGACGGTGGGGCAGTCGTAGGCAAGGCCGACGGGCAGGTCGAGGCCGGTGCGCTCGGTCAGCCGCCGGTGCAGGTCGACCGCGGCGAGCGAGTCGAGTCCCAGCGCCGAGAACGGGGCGGCCGCGTCGAGCGAGTCGACCGTGCCCGGCCGGGCCGCTTCGATCGCCTCGGTCACGGCCGTGCGCACCAGTTCGGTGACCAGCCTGCGGTGCTGGGAGGGTACGGCCGTGGCGAGCCGTCGTCCCAGAGCTGAATCGGATCCGGGCCCGTTCATCCACGCATCTCCACTTTCGGCCGACACCGGTATTCCTCAACTTTTTCCACACGGTAATGACGGGCCGCGAAAGGCCATACCCTTAAGCACCCCTAGGGGCGGGCGGGTTCGAAGGCCGCTGCGTCCTCGGGGTCGTGCCGGTCGTACGAACGGCGCACATAGGACAGGGAGTCGAGCAGATCGGCGGAGGTGATGGCCTGTGCCGGGCGTACCTCGGCGATGCCGTGCAGTGGCATCTTTCCGATGTCGGCCCAGCACAGCCGGCCGTCCGCGTCGATATAACTCCGGCTGAATCCGGCGTTGTCCGGATGCAGACAGTAGGGAACGTCCAGCAGGCCTCTGGCGAACGCCGCGAGCAGTGCCGCGCCGAGGTCGTCGTCCAGCTCCAGCACCGCGTTCACCAGCGCGGAAGCCTCGGCGTATGTCTGGGTGCCGGAGCCGTCGAACGGGGCGCGGGGTGTGCGTGCGGCGACCGCCGCCGCGTATTCGAGGGCGGCGGTGTTCTCTGCGACCGACGGAATGCGGCGGGATTCCGCGACGGTTTTCACGATGAGCCGTTCGGAGCCGCTGGCGACGGCGAGTTCGGCCGCTTTTCGGAGCAGTCGATAGGCGCCGTGCTCGGTTTCCGGATACAGCCCCATGTAGGCGTAGACGACGACATGCCATTCGGTGTCCGGCAGGAACCGCGCGCACAGGGTGCGCAACGCGGCCACCGCTTCGGCGTCCTGGCGCGGGTCGGTCTGCTGGGCGTAACTCACGGAAATGCTGCGGATGCCGTGCCGGTGGAAGAACATCGCCTCCAGGACACTGACCGCGACGAGCAGGCTGGGCGGGCAGAGCTGCCCGAGGACACACCCGCCGAAGGTCTCCAGGTGCGGTTCGGCGCCCGGCGCGCACAAGGTGGCGAGCAGTTCGCAGGAGGCCGCCCAGTGGGCGACGGACTCGCCGAGCGGGACACGGCCGTAGGGCAGGCAGTAGGAGACCGGCCCGCCCTCGGAGGCATCGAGGCCGACGGCCATCAGCGCCCGGAAGATGTCCTGCGGCGCGGCCGAGCCGTGCCGGACCTGGACCGGGAAGTCGGGCCCGTGGATCTGGTCGAGGACCTGCAGGGTGGTCGTCGTCTCGTGGCTCACGATCGGATAGCCGTTGAGGGCGACGCCCTCCAGCACGGCCAGCTTGGCCGACTCCAGGTCGCCGACCCGGGTGTAGCTGTCCAGGGTGAGCGTGCCGACGGTGGTCGCCGTGGCGTTCCGGGTGGCGAGCAGCCCGGCGCGCATCCGGTCCGGGCTGCTCATGCCCATCCGGGGCTGGACCACGAGGTGGCCGGCGTCGTGAGCCCGGCGCACGAACGCGCCGAACCCGACGCCGGTCACACCAGGGCCCGCTGCGGCAGCGTGTCGAGCATGCGACGGAAGGCGGCGACGCCCTCGGCGCTGTCGTCGAACACCACGTCGTAGCCGGCGGCGCTCAGGGCGGCCACCTCGTCGCTGCCGCAGGGCCCGGCGATGCCGAGCTTGCCGCCGATCACAGCGGGTACGCCGGCGAGTTCGGGGTGCTCGCGCAGCCGGGTGACGGTGCGCATGCCGTCGTGGTAGCCATGGCCGTTGACGCTGCTGATCACGATCAGGGCCGGGCGGTGGGCCAGGGCCTCGGCGATGAGCAGGTCCTCGGGGACGCAGGGGCCGAGGTTCACCACGCGGTGCCCGTGCTCCTCAAGGAGGAGCTGGAGGTAGACCAGGTTCCAGGTGTGGGAGTCGGATATGCCGCCTGCCACAAGTACGGGCTGGTCGCCGGGGGTGGGGGTCATCGGGGAGGGGCTCATCACAGGGCCTGTCCGTTTTTGAGGGGGTTGAAGGGTTCAAAGGGTTCAAAGGGTTCGAAGGTGCGGGTGTGCTGGATACGGGAGACGGAGACGACGTCGTCTCCGCGTACGACGATCTCGGCGGGGGCGGGCCTGCCGAGGAACATCAGGAGGCTGGCCGTGGGGCCGTAGGCACCGGCGTTGGGCACGGTGAGCAGGGCGCCCGGGGCCAGTTCGGGCAGCGGGACGTTCCGGCCGAGCAGGTCACCCGGGGTGCACAGCGGCCCGGCGAGGCTCGCGGGGGTGCCGTCGGCGCCCACGGACTCATACGGCTCGACGGACACGGGCAGGATGCGGCCGAGGCCGGACATGCCGCCGAAGGTGTTGATGCCGGCGTCGAGGACGAGATAGCGGGTGTCGCGGCTGTCCTTGACGTTGACGACGGAGGTGAGCAGGGTGCCGCTGTCGGCGACCAGGTAGCGGCCGGATTCGCAGGCGATCCGCGGGGCGCCCTCGCGCCAGCCGGGGAAGTGCTCGTCCAGCGCCTCGGCCAGGGCGTCGCGCAGCTCGCGGTAGACCGGCCGTTCGCCCTGCACGGCGTAGGGGGCGGCGAATCCGCCGCCGATGTCGACGAAGCGGAACGTGACGCCGAGGGCCTGCTGGAGGGCGGCGGCGGTGGCGAGGGTGTGGCGGAACTCGGCAATGAGGCTCGCCTCGTCCTTGGCGTTGCTCAGCGGGAAGAAGTGCAGCCCGGCGATGCGGGTGCCGGGCACCTCCCGCAGGTCGGCGGCGAGGCCGGGCAGGGTCTCGCTGTCGAAGCCGAACTGCGAGGGCACGCCCGTCATCCGGATGCTGGTGGCCGCGGCGCCGGTGGCGTTGTTGACCCGGATCAGGCAGTCGGCGGTGACGCCGAGCCCCCGCGCGGTCTCGCCGACGCGGCGCAGGTCGCCGTAGGACTCCGTGGAGAGCAGGCGGACGCCGCGGGTGAGCGCCTCGGCCAGTTCCTCGGTGGTCTTGCCGGGGCCGGTGTAGAGGATCCGGTCGCCGGGGTAGCCGGCCTGCAGGGCGGCGTCGAGTTCGCCGACGGAGCTGATCTCGGCGCGGCAGCCGCGGGCCGCGCCGGCGCGCAGCTCGCGCAGCAGCTCGGGGTGCGGATTGGCCTTGGCGGCGTAGAAGACCTCGACCTCGTCGGGCAGCGCGGCGAACAGGTCGTCGCGGGCCGCGGCCACCCTGTCCAGGTCGTAGACGTAGGACGGGGTGCCGAAGCGCTCGGCCAGTGCCCCGGCAAGCGACGTTTGCCCGTCAAGGATCGGAGCGGCGTCCGGTGCGTGCTCTGGAGGTCCCCCCGGCCGAAGGCTGGCGGAGTGCAGGCCGGAAGCCGTATTCGATGGGCTGGGCGTACGTTGGCTTTCAGCCGGTGCGGCGAGAGGGCGTGCCGGGCGTCGCGACGGGGCGAACGTTGCCTGTCGGGGCACTGGTTCGGTGGGGCCGGTCACGGGGAGGTTCCTTCCAGGAGGCGGGCGAGCTGCTTGCGGTCGTGCTTGCCGTGCGGAGTCAGTGGCAGCTCGCCGACGACACGGCTGACGCCGGGCACCTTGGCGGGCTCCAGCCTGAGCGACAGCTCCTTGAGCAGGGCGTGCGGGTCGATGTCGCCCTCGGCGAACACCGCGAGGGCGCGGCCTTCGGCGGGCGGCAGGACGGCGGCGGCGCGGACGCCGGGGATGTCGGTGGCGGCGCTCTCGATCTCGGTGGTGCTCATGCGCACGCCCTTGTGCTTGAACATGTCGTCGCGGCGGCCCTCGTAGTACAGGAAGCCGTCCTCGTCGACGTGGCCGAAGTCGCCGGTGTGCAGCCGGAGTCCGCCGTCGGGGGCGGGGCGGAAGGCGCGTGCGGTCTGTTCCGGCGCGCGCCAGTAGCCGGGCATGACGTGCGGGCCCTCGACCACGATCTCGCCGGTCTGCCACGGCGCCAGCGGGTTGCCGTCGTCGTCCACGACGAAGGCGCGGGTGCCGGGCAGCGGGCGGCCCACCGAGTCGGGTTTGGCGTCCTGGTGGGCGGGCGGCAGCACGGAGACGCGCTTGCACTCGGTCTGCCCGAACTGGATGATCACCTCCGCGCCGGGGAACGCCGTGCGCAGACCGTCGGCGGTGGTCTTGGGCAGCGCGGCACCGGTGTTGGTGAACATGCGCACCCGGGATTCCCGGCTGGGCTCGCGCTCGGCGAGGGCGACGATCATCGTCGCCAGCGACGGCACGATCGGGACGACAGTGGCGCCGGTCTCCCGGATGCGGCGCAGCAGCACCAGGTCCGACTCGCCGTCGGCCAGCACCAGTTCACTGCGGCCGACGGCGGTGAGCAGCACCTTGTACAGGCCGTAGTCCCAGGAGATGGGGAAACGGCAGAGCACCACGTCGTCGGGGCGGTAGCCGAGTTCCAGGTTGATGGCCTCGGTGGCGAAGACCATCCGGCCGTGCGGGCAGATCACCGCCTTCGGGGCGGCGGTGGAGCCGGAGGTGTAGACGAGGACGGCCAGGTCCTCGGGCCCGACCTCGGCACCGCCGGAGCGGGCCCCGCGCACCCGCAGCGCGGTGATGTCCGGCCACACCTCGCCGAGCCCGAGGACCGGTACGCCCTCGGCGAGGGCGGCGATCCGGTCCACGGCCGGGTCGGTGACGACGATCAGCGCGGGCTCGGAGTTCTCGACGACCGCCCGCAGGTGGAAGTCCTTCATGCCGGTGTTGACCGGGACGAGGACGGCGCCGCGGCGCGCGGTGCCGTACAGCAGCGCGAGCAGTTCGCGGGTGCTGGGCAGCTGGACGAGGACCCGGTCGCCATGGCCGATGCCGCGCTCCTCCAGCCAGGCGTCGACGGCGTGGCTGTGGGCGGTGAGTTCCCGGTACGTCCAGCGGCCCGCGCCGTCGGCGACCGCGGGGGCGTTTGGGCGCTCGGCGGTGGCCTCGTCGAGCAGGTCGTGCACCCGGGCGTCGGTACGAGCGTCGTGCGTCCGGGCGTCGGTGCGGACCCGCGCTGTCGGTTGACCGTTCACTGCGACTCCTGCCGCCTTTCATGAGTGCGTGCCGCCCCGGCGGACTGCCGCATGGCCGTGGCCCGGGAGGCGAGCTTCCTGCGGTCGGTCTTGCGGTTGGAGTTGAGCGGGAGCGCGTCCAGGTGGTGGTAGGCGCGCGGGACGACCGCGGCCGGCAGCAGCTCCCGCAGATGGCGGGCGAGCCGGGCGGGCGGCACGGGCACGCCGGTGTGGAAGACGGCCAGCTCCACCGTGCCGTCCACGGGCACCGCCACGGTCACGGCGTCCTCGACGCCCGGGCAGGTGCGTGCGGCGGCGTCCACCTCGGCCAGTTCCACCCGCACCCCGTGCACCTGGACCTGTGCGTCCTGACGCCCGAGGTACAGCCAGCCGCCGTCGGCGGCGCGCCGGACGCGGTCGCCGGTGCGGTAGAAGCGGTGCCCGTCGTACTCCAGGAACCGTCCGGTGTCATCGGCCGGGTCGAGGTAGCCCGGCGTCAACTGAGGCCCGGCAATGCACAGTTCACCTTCGTCGCCGTCAGTGGGCGCGCCGTCCGCGCCCAGCAGCAGCGTCTCGTGACCCGGGTGTACGGCGCCGATGGGCACCATGTCGTTGAGGTACCGTCCCGGCGTCCAGCGCTGTGCGGTGACGGTGATGGTCAGTTCGGTCGGGCCGTACAGGTTCTCCAGCGTCGCGCCGGGCGCGGCGGCGGCCCAGTCCTCGGCGTCCTTGCAGCTGAGCGCCTCCCCCGCGAAGAAGCTCCACCGCAGCGACGGCAGCGCGCCCGGCTCCAGTCCGCCGGTGCGGCGCACCAGGGTGATCGCGCTGGGCGTGGAGAACCACACGGTCATGCCCTGCTCTGCCACGAACTCCGGCAGATGCGCATACGCGTGCGGCGGGATCGGTACGACGGTGGCGCCGGCGCCCCAGGCGCAGAACAGGTCGAACATCGCGCAGTCGAAGTTGAGGTCGAAGGTCTGCGAGAAGACGTCGTGCGGACCGAAGTCGTAGCGCTCGTCGAGCAGTTGGAAATAGTGCGCGGTGTTGGCATGGGTGACCGGGACGCCCTTGGGGCGGCCGGTGGAGCCGGAGGTGAACAGCACGTAGGCGATGTCGGAGGGCCGGGCGGGCATCGGCGCCTTCAGGGCGCTGTCCGTGTCGACGGCGAGTGCCGGCATCGGCTGCCCGCCCGGCGCGAACAGCGTCGGCAGGCTGACACCTTCGGCGTGCAGCGCGGTCAGGGCGGGCAGGGCGTCGTCGTCGGCGAGCAGCGCGCCGACCCCGGCGGCCTCGATCATCTGCCGGGTGCGGGCGGCGGGGAAGGCCTGCTGCAGCGGGACGACGGTGACGCCGCTGTACAGGCCGGCCAGCAGGGCCGCGTACGCCGTGGGTCCCTTGCCGGCCGGGACGCCCACGGCGGGCGGCCGGTCGGGCAGCCCGGCGCGCAGTGAGCCGGCCAGCACCAGGGCACGTTCGTGCAGTTCACGGTAGGTGGTGTCGACGCCGTCGGCGCGCAGCGCGGGCCGGTCCGGGGCGAGGGCCAGCCCGCGCATGAACCGGCCGGACAGCGTGCCGTCCATGGTGGGATCCACGCTGGCCGTCCCGTCAGCTCGCGGTGGTGTGCAGCATGCTCTGCACGGTGTCCCACAGCACGCCGGCGGTGCGGAAAGTGTCCATGGTCAGCGCGCTGTCCCGGAAGCGGACCTGGTAGGCCTCCTCCAGCGTGCCGAGCAGCTGGACGGTGGCGAGCGAGTCCAGGCCGAGGTCCTTCAGTTCGGCGTCCGGGGCCAGCTCCTCCTGCGGGCCGAGGAACGGCACGAAGGGGCGGAGTATCTGTTCGAACTGGTCGTCCCACATGGGAGCCTCCAACGAGTCGGGCGGGTTCAGGCGGCGCGCGAACGGCGCCGGGGGGTCATCGCCAGCCGCGGCTGTGCGGCGACGACGTCGAAGTTCCGGGTCGTACAGGGGACCCGGCCGAAAAGGCTGTCCGGCCCGGCCACGCACAGGCGCGTGGCGCCGGCGTCCTTGAGGGCCGTGGTGACGCTCGGCCAGTTCATCGGGTGGTCGAAGCCGTCGAGCAGCATGGTGCGCAGTTCCTCGCCGGTGTGCAGCAGCCGGCCGTCCTGGTCGGCCACGACGGGCAGCTCGGGGTCGGCGAAGGAGTAGCGGGAGATCACTTCGCGCTCGGCCTTGTCGCGCAGCGAGCGGAACACCGAGGCGTGCATGGGCGGACGCATGGTGTACAGGGGGAGGCTGCCGATGCCGCGCAGCCGCTCCTCCAGCCACGCGACGCGGTGCTCGGGCAGGGAGATCATGTGGAAGCCGTCGTCGATGTGACAGGAGATCTCGTGCCACTCCTCCGCCTCGCCCAGCTCGGCGAGGATCGTGTCGAGGCCGCCCTGCGGGGCGCGGACGAAGGACAGGGTGACGATGTCCTGGTGTTCCTCGGCGAAGTACTCCTCCAGGCAGCGGGCGATCCCGGCCGTCAGACGCACCGCGTCGGGCAGCTCCAGGGCGCCGGTGTAGGCGAGGGCCGCCTTCTCGCCGAAGCTGGGACCGGCGACGATGTCGGGTTCCACGCCGAGGTGGTCGCGGGCCCAGTGGGCGCAGGCAAGGCAGTTGACGAAGAACGCGACCTGGGCGGCTTCCGAGTAGTCGCCCGGGGAGGCCCGGAAGGCGTCCACGAGCGAGTAGCCGAGCGCCTCGTCGGCGACGGCGACCAGGTCCCGGGCGTAGGGGTTGGCCACCATGAACCGGCCCACCTCGGCGAACGGGACGGGGCCCATGCCGGGGAAGACGAGAGCGGTGTCGTGTGCCATGGCGGGATCCCCGCCCCCTTTCACAGGCTGGAGAGCGTCAAAGGCTCTTGAGGAAGTCGGTCATCACCTGGAAGAACCGTTCCGGTTCCTCCAGGTGCGGAAGGTGGCTGGACTCCTCGAAGATCTCCCAGCGCGCTCCGGGGACGCCGTCCTGGTACGGCTGGACGACGGCCGGGGTGGCCTCGTCGTGGCGGCCGCTGATCAGCAGGGTCGGGGTACTGATCCGGTGCAGTTCGTCGACGATCGACCAGTCCTTGAGGGAGCCGATGACGTGGAACTCATTGGGCCCGTTCATGGCGTAGTAGACGGTCGGATCGTTGTAGATCTCCATGAAGGAGGACAGGAAGTCCCGCGGCCAGGGCGTCACACGGCACACATGACGGTCGTAGAAGACGCGCATCGCGGCCAGGTAGTCCGGGCTCTCGTAGGAACCGTCAGCCTCGTGCCGCCGCAGGGTCTGCTCCACCTCCGGCGGCAGCTCGGCGCGCAGCCGCGCCATCTCCCGCAGCCAGATCGGGTACGAGGCGGGCGCGTTGGCGATGACCAGCCCGCGCAGACCGGCCGGAGCGGTCATGGCGTGCCGGGCGCACAGGGGGCCGCCCCAGGACTGGCCGAACAGCACATAGTCGTCGGCGAGGCCCAACTGCCCGATCAGGTTCGTCAGTTCGCGTTCGAACAGCTCGACCGTCCAGAACTCGGCGCCGCTGTCGGGCAGATGGGTCGAGCCGCCGTTGCCCAGCTGGTCGTAGTGGACGACGGGCCAGCCGTCCTCGGCGAGCCGGGCCAGGGGCAGCAGGTAGTCGTGGGTGCTGCCGGGGCCGCCGTGCACGGCGACGACCGCCGGCCGTCCCGCGCCGAGTTCACCGGTCACCCGGTACCAGGTCCGGTACTCCCCGAAGGGAACGGTTCCCTTCGCGCTGGGATCCGGAGACACGCTGATCACCTCTGCTCGGCTGCGGGAAGCGGCGGCGGCCGGGGCAGGGACGCCGGCCGGGACACGGCGGGCCGGGCGGCGGGCGATCCGTGCCCCTGCCGTCCATCCATCTTCCGTGGTCCGCTGCCGACGCTAACCGCCGCCGCGCCACCGCCAGACCCCTAACCGCCCCTAGGTGTCCGACCGGCCGGACAGCGCCTAGGGGTCCGGCGGGCCGGGGAGGCGGATATCGCCGCCGTGTTGGAACTTATGAAAGTGAGCGCAGAAACCGGAAAATCTCCGGAGTCCGCGCATGCGCGAATGCCGAGGAGATCCACGCAGTCAGAGAAATGCCGAAACCTCAGGAGATCCCCGAGGGTTGAGCCCGGCGTCAGCACTCCATCCGATCGTCCGTCTTTGCAGCAGCTGCGTGCTTGCCCGCCGGTTCCGACGGCGTTGACGCCATTCTCCGCAGGAGCGGAAGGCAGCCCAGGAGGAGGCCGGCCGCGGCCCAGGTCGCGTCCGGGCCGGCCTCCTTGGCGAGCGCACCGCCCAGTGGGACGCCCAGAGGCGGGGTCCCCCACGCCGCGACGCGGTAGCCGCTCGTGACCCGGCCCAGCATGCCCGGTGGGGCAGGCCGCTGCCGCAGCGAGACCGTGCACACGTTCCACAGCACCACCCCAGCACCGGTGGCCGCCGGCATCAGTGCCACCAGCGGCCACCAGGGCACCGCTGCGACGACCAGGTAGCTGAGCGCCGAGACGGTCACCGACACCACCAGGCTGCGTCTGAAGCCCAGCAGCCACGCCATCCAGGGCGGCGCCCTGGCTCCGGCCAGGCTGCCGAGGGCCGCCGCCACGAGCATCAGGCTGTATCCGTGGGCCGCAGGCCGAGACGTCGCTCCGCGTACACCACGAGCACCGCGGACACGGCCTGCTGGCCCACGCCGAGAACCGCCACCACCACCATGAGGCTGCGCAGGATCCGGTGGCCGCCCAGCAGCCGCAGGCCGGCCCAGGTGTCGCGCAACAGCCCGCGCACACCGTGCTCCGCCCGCCCGTCACCGGCCTCGTCGTCGGTCTGCCGCCCGTCGTCGCTCTGCCGGCCATCGCCGGCCTGCCGGCCATCCGGCCGCCGCGACGGCAGCCCCGTGAGCAGCGACGCCGAGCCGAGGAACGACACCGCGTCCACCGCGAACGGAAGCCGCTGCCTCACCACCCAGAGCGCCGCACCGCCCGCACCTGACCATGGGCACCGGCCCGATATCTGCCTGGGCCGGCATCTCGCCGCGCTGGAGGCGCCGGAACTCCTCGACGCACTCCTCTCAGCTCGGCCGGGCCACGTCCTGGACACCGAGGGCGTGACCGGCCGCGGCTTCCGCTCACCGAGGCAACTGACCGCCCGGTGGTGACCTGCGCGCTGCGGGCATCCCCTAGGGGCGCCTAGGGGTTGGGAGCCCCGGCGTGGCTGCCTAGCGTGCGAGGGACGGCCGACAGCGCCGCACCGGCGCCGAGCCCGGACCCGTTCCGACGCCGGCGCGTCCCGTTCCCTCCCGTGCGAAGAGGACATGATGACTGCACCTGCCGAACCGGCCGACGAGGCCGCGCTGCCGGAGTTCCCGATGCGGCGGGCCTGTCCTTTCAGCCCGCCGGCCGCCTACGCGGAGCTGCGCGAGACCGAGCCGGTCTCCCGGGCGCGGCTGAAGGTCAACGGCAAGCGCACCTGGCTGATCACCCGGCACGACCTGTACAAGAAGCTGCTGGGCGACGCGCGGGTCAGCGCGAACCTGAAGCTGCCCGGGTATCCCCTGCAGGTGCCGGTGCCGGAGGAGACGCTGCAGTCGGTGCCGCTGACCTTCCTGTCCATGGACCCGCCGGACCACACGGTCCAGCGCCGCATGCTGGCGCCCGAGTTCAGTGTCCGGCGGATGCGTGAGCTGCGCGAGCGGGTGCGGCAGATCGTGGACCAGCAGATCGACCAGATGCTCGCCAAGGGCGCGGACGGCCCGGTCGACCTGGTCACCGCGCTCGCGCTGCCGGTGCCGTCCCTCGTGATCTGCGAACTGCTGGGCATCCCCTACGAGGACCACGGCCGGTTCGAGGAGTGGGCGTGGGCCATCATGAACCACGACATCAGCGACGAGGACCGGGGCCGCGCGCACTACGAGCTGGACACGTACGTGGACGGACTGGTCACCGCCAAGGAGAGCGAGCCCGGCGACGACATGATCAGCCGGCTGATCGAGTTCAACCGGCAGATGCCCGCGGTGGAGCACTCCGACATCGTCAGCATGTCCAAGCTGATGCTGGTCACCGGGCACGAGACCACCGCCAACATGATCGCGCTGGGAGTGCTCGCCCTGCTGGAGCACCCCGAGCAGCTCGCCGCCCTCCGCGAGGAACCCGAGCTGATGCCGAAGGCGGTGGAGGAGCTGCTGCGCTTCTTCTCCATCTCCGACGCGGGCACCGCACGGGTCGCCCTGGAGGACATCGAGCTGGGCGGGGTCACCATCCGGGCCGGCGAGGGCATCCTGCCGCTGAACAACGCGGCCAACCACGACGAGCGGGTCTTCCCGGACCCCGAGCGCCTCGACGTGCGCCGCGAGGCCCGCAGCCATCTGGCGTTCGGCTACGGCGTCCACCAGTGCATCGGCCAGAACCTGGCGCGCATGGAGCTGGACGTCGTCTACACGGCGCTGCTGCGGCGCATTCCGACGCTGCGCCTGGCCGCTCCGGTCGAGGAGCTGCGGTTCAAGGACGACGCCATCGTCTACGGCCTGTACGAGCTGCCCGTCACCTGGTGACGGCCCTCCCCCACACCGCCCCCGTTCCGTCACCGAAAGGCAGCCATGACCCAGTCCGCCGACGCCGCGCCCGACGCGGGGGCGCCGCTTCCGCAGTTCCCGATGCGGCGCACCTGCCCGTTCAGCGAGCCGCGCGAGTACGCCGCGATGCGCGCGGACAACCCCGTCTCGCGCGCGGCGCTGAAGGTGAACGGCAAGCCGACCTGGCTCGTCACCCGGCATGAGGACGTCCGGCAGGTGCTGGGCGACGGCCGGGTGAGCTCCAACCTGAAACTGCCGGGCTACCCGCACCAGTTCCACATCCCCGAGGAGATGCTGGCGCAGATCCGGCCGATGCTGCTGTCCATGGACCCGCCGGAGCACACCGCTCAACGGCGCATGCTCATACGGGAGTTCACTGCTCGCCGGGTGAAGGAGATGCGGCCGCGCATCCAGGAGATCGTCGACGAGCGGGTCGACGCGATGCTGGCCACGGGCGGCCCGGTCGACCTGGTCACCGCGCTGGCGCTGCCGGTGCCCTCGCTGGTGATCTGCGAGCTGCTCGGCGTGCCGTACGAGGACCACGCCCAGTTCGAGGAGTGGTCGGCGGCGATGATGAACCACGAGCTGAGCCCGGCGGAGTACGGTGCCGCGGTGCAGGCCCTGGACGCCTACCTCGACAAGCTCGTCACCCTCAAGGAGGACGAGCCGGGCGACGACCTGATCAGCCGCTTCCTGGAGAAGAACCGCAGCGAGCAGGTCGCCGACCATGTCGACGTGGTGACGATGGCGCGGCTGATGCTGGTCGGCGGCCACGAGACGACCGCCAACATGATCGCCCTGGGTGTGCTGGCCCTGCTGCAACACCCCGAGCAGCTGGCCGAGTTGCAGGAAGACCCCGCTCTCCTGCCGGGCGCCATCGAGGAGTTGCTGCGGGTCTTCTCCATCTCGGACTCCGGCACGGCGCGCGTCGCGCTGGAGGACATCGAGGTCGGCGACATCACCA
The DNA here is from genome assembly GCF_000497445.1 of Streptomyces roseochromogenus subsp. oscitans DS 12.976. Taxonomy (NCBI): domain Bacteria; kingdom Bacillati; phylum Actinomycetota; class Actinomycetes; order Kitasatosporales; family Streptomycetaceae; genus Streptomyces; species Streptomyces roseochromogenus. Next base: position 491,521 of record NZ_CM002285.1, read on the forward strand.
TCCGCGCCGGTGAGGGCATCCTCGCCCTGAACAACGCCGCCAACCACGACGAGTCCGTCTTCCCGGACCCGGCCACCCTCGACATCCACCGCAAGGAGGCCCGCAGCCACCTCGCCTTCGGTTACGGCATCCACCAGTGCATCGGCGCCAACCTGGCCCGGGTGGAGCTGGAGGCGGTCTACGGCACGCTGCTGCGCCGCATCCCCGGTCTGCGGCTCGCGGCCGACCCGGACGAGCTGCGCTTCAAGGACGACGCCATGGTCTACGGCGTCTACGAGCTTCCCGTCACCTGGTGACGGCCGAACCGATCGGAGTCCCCCTCATGCGTGTCACCACGGAACGCGACCGGTGCGTGGGTTCAGGCCAGTGCGCCCTGCTCAGCCCGGAGGTGTTCGACCAGGACGACCACGGTCTTGTGGTCGTCCTGCGCGAGGAGCCGGCTGACGACCTGCGCGCGGGCGTCCTGCAGGCCGCCGACCTGTGCCCCTCGCGCTCCATCCGCGTCGACAGCTGAAGAGCCGTGCCGGACCGGGTGCCGGTACACCGGCCGCGGCACGGCGAAGGAGTCCAACGCCCGCCACCGCCGGCTCCGGCGCCGAACTGAGCGCTCTGGAGCCGGAGTTGTACCTAGGGGTGCCGGCTACCGAGCTGGATCCGGGTGCACGGTCGGTCCTGCTGGCCGACGGCGCGAAGGTCGAGTACGACGTCCTGGTCGTCGCGACCGGCGGGCGCGGCTGCGGCCCGGGCGGCGGATGGTGATCGTCAGTGCCGGGTTCCTCGGCACTGAGGTGGCCGCCGTGGCCCGCGGTCTGGGCGTCGAGGTGCGCACGGGTGCGGCGGTCACCGGGATCCTGAGCGACGCCGGCGGGGTGACCGGCGTGCGGCTGGCCGACGCCACCGGGTCGAGCGTCGTACCGGGCCCATGGAATTCTGCGCGGCCATGACGAGGCGCTCGTCCTCGAAAGCGATCCGGCCCGGCGGCTGCTCGTCGCCTGCCGCACCGGCGACCGCGTCACCGGCGTACTCGCCGCGGGAGCGCTACCGAAGGCACTGCGGGCATGGCGCGCCTTCGTGGCGACCCGCAGTCCGTCGCGATCGTGGCGGGCGCGCCAGGTCAGGAGTACACGCGGGTGGGCGCCCGGCTCGTGCCCCGGAGTGACGCCGCAGTGCACGCCGGGGACGAACGGCCCGAGGGCACGGTGCTCACGGTCGGGCGGGATCGTACCGGCTTGGTGGAGCGCCTGAGTGACCGGGCTGGGAGCAGCAGGAGTTGTTCAGTGGCCGGCGGGCGGCGGGACGGGGCGGGGTCCGGCGAGGGACTGAGCCTGGTCGAGGAAGGAGGGCAGCCACTGCTCGTAGGGGACGCCCGCGAGGAATCGCAGGGCTGCCTCCGCGTCCTTGCCGACCGCCGTGTGCAAGGGGGTGTCCGGGTCGTCGACGGCGGCGACGATCGCCTCGGCCGCCTCCGCGCAGTCGGCCGCGCCTTCCGCCACGCGCGTGAGGAACCGCGAGAGCCAGGCGTGGTCGGCGTCGTACGGGCCGGTCCCGGACGGCTGTCCGGCGGTGCAGGCGGCGGACTTGCGCTGGATGGCGGAGGCGAAGCTGCCCGGTTCGAGGCACACGACACGGATGCCGAAGGGCTGGACCTCCGCATACAGGGCCTCGCTGAGCGCGCCCAGGGCGGCCTTGCTCGCCGCGTAGAAGCCGCCGTGCGGGACGGCGAACGTACGGCCGGCGAGAGAGGAGACGTTGACGATGACACCGCTGCCCCGGGCGCGCATCCCGGGCAGCACGGCGCGGGACATGCGCAGCGCGCCCCAGTAGTTGGTCTCCATCAGGGTCCGCGCCTGGTCGAGCGGCATGGTCTCGACGGGGCCGGTGCGGTCGACGCCGGCGTTGTTGACGAGGACGTCGACCGGTCCGTTCCGGTCCTGCACCGCGGTGACGGCGGCGGTGACCGAGGTGTCGTCGGTGACGTCCAGCTGTGGGACGTCGAGGGTGAGGTCCTCGGCTCGGGCGCGCCGGAGCAGTTCCTCGGCGGTGGCGGGGTTGCGTACGCAGGCGTGCACCCGGTCGCCCCGGCGCGCGAACGCGAGCGCCGTCTCCAGGCCGATGCCGCTGCCGCACCCGGTGATGAGGACGGCGGTCATGCCCGGACCGCCTCCTTCGCCAGCAGGTCGAGGACTTCTCTCTGGTGGGACGTCAGATAGAAGTGGCCGCCCTGGAACACATGGAGGTCGAACGACGCGTCCGTGTGGCGGGACCAGGCGCGTGCCTCGTCCACGGTGACCTTCGGATCGTCGTCGCCGACCAGCCCCACGATCGGGCACCGCAGGTTCGGGCCCGGCTCGTAGCGGTAGGTCTCGGCGGCGCGGTAGTCGGCGCGGATCGCGGGCAGGGCCATGCGGATCAGTTCCTCGTCGTCGAGGATCGCCGAGTCCGTGCCGCTCAAGTTCCGCATCTCCGCGATGAGTCCGTCGTCGTCGCGCAGGTGGACGGATTCGTCGCGCGGGCAGGAGGGGGCGCGGCGGGCGGAGGCGAACAGCGCGTGGAGGACGACGCCGTGGTCGCGTTCCAGACGGCGGGCGACCTCGAAGCCGAGGGTCGCGCCCATGCTGTGGCCGAAGAAGAGCAGCGGGCGGTCCGTCCATGGCAGCAGGACGGACGTGACGTGGTCGGCCAGTTCCTGGATGCTGTCGGCGCACGGCTCGTTGCGCCGGTCCTGGCGTCCCGGGTACTGCACGGCGAGCACGTCCACGGACGCCGGCAGGCTCGCCGAGACCGGGTGGTAGAAGGTCGCCGAGCCGCCCGCGTGCGGCAGGCACACCAGTCTGGCCGCCGCGTCCGGACGGGGGTGGTAGCGGCGTATCCAGAGGCGGTCGTGCTCGGCGAGCGTGGTCATGGGGTCGGCGTTTCCTTCCTGGCGGTGGCCGCGGCCCGGGCCGCGGGCGTGCTCCAGCAGTCTCACCCGCACGAAGACGGCCGACCACCCCTATCCGCCCCGACTCCGCCCCCCTCCGCCCCAAAGACAGGGTTCGGCTCAGGCGTTGAGGTAGGCGAGCACGGCGAGCACCCGGCGGTTGCTGTCGCTCGACGGCGGCAGCATCAGCTTGGTGAAGATGTTGGAGATGTGCTTCGCGGCCGCGCCCTCGGTGACGGTGAGCCGCTGGGCGATCGCCGTGTTCGAGCAACCCTCGGCCATCAGCTCCAGCACCTCGCGTTCCCGCCCGGTGAGCGCGGCCAGCGGCTCGTCCCGCGAGTGGCTGGTCATCAACTGGGCGACCACGGCGGGGTCCATGGCCGTACCGCCGGCGGCGACCCGTCGTACGGCGTCGATGAACTGTTCGTCGTCCAGCACGCTGTCCTTCAGCAGGTAGCCGATGCCGCCGGTGCCGTCGGCCAGCAGCTCGCGGGCGTACATCTGCTCGACGTGCTGGGAGAGGACGAGGATCGGCAGGCCGGGCTGCTCCCGGCGGGCACGCAGGGCGGCCTGCAGGCCCTCGGTGGTGAAGGTGGGCGGCAGCCGTACGTCGACGATGGCCACGTCGGGCCGGTGCTCGGCCATCGCCGCGGCGAGGTCCGTGCCGTTGTCGACGGCCGCGACCACCTCGAACTCGTACGCCTCCAGCAGTTGGATGATCCCCTGCCTCAGGAGGAAGAGGTCTTCGGCGAGGACAACGCGCACAGCAGCTCCATCTTCATCACGGTCGGTCCGCCCGGGGGGCTGTCGATCTCCAGAACCCCGTCAAAGGATGCCAGCCGCCGTCGGATGCCCTCCAGGCCGCTCCCGGCCGAGGTGTCGGCGCCGCCGTGGCCGTCGTCGGTGACGCGGGCGTGCAGGGTGCCCTCCTCGTACCAGGCGAGGATCTCCACGCGCTGGGCCTCGGCGTGTTTGAGGGCGTTGGTCAGCAGCTCCGACACCGCGAAGTAGACGGCGGACTCGACCGGGTCGGGCGGCCTGCCGGGCAGGTCCGCCACCACCGTGACGTGCAAGGGGCTGGCCAGGCCCAGGGCGCGCAGGGCGTCGGCCAGGCCCCGTTCGGCGAGGACCGGCGGGTGGATGCCGCGGACCAGGTCGCGCAGTTCGCTCAGGGCCTGCACGGAGGAGGTGCGGGCCTGCCGCAGCAGCCGCCGCGCCTCCTCGGGGTCCTGGGTCATCTTCCGGTCGACGGCGCCGAGTTGGAGGCCGAGGCTGACCAGCCGGGCCTGCGCCCCGTCGTGCAGGTCGCGTTCGATACGCCGCAGTTCGGCGGCCTGGATGTCGAGGGCGCCGGAGCGGGTCTCCGACAGGTGCTGCACCCGGGAGGCCAGCTGGGACTGCCGGGTCGGGCCGAGCAGGAACCGGACGAAGCAGGCGTACCCCTTGAGCACCAGCGGGCCGAGGAACACCCAGCCGGTGAGCACGACGAGCGCCAGCAGTCCCGCGGCGAACGCGGCCGGCCAGCTGTCGACCGTGACGAAGGCGTACCAGCGGCCCTGTCCGCCGTCCGCGATGGGCTGCCACAGACCGCAGGCCAGGAACAGTCCCTCCCCCGCGTAGTAAAGCAGCCCGGCCGGCACGAAACCGGCCAGGCCGACGACGCAGTTGAGCAGCAGCCACAGCAGATCCCGCCAGGTCGCGGGGTCGGTCAGGATCCACTTGCAGCGGCGCATCCAGCCGACGATGTCCTTCTCGATCTCCTCCGGCTCGGGCCGGTAGGGCCGCTCCACCGGGATGCCGGAGTGCGCGGCCGCACGCCGGTTGAGGTTGGCCAGCCAGCGCACCGCGCGCGTGCAGTAGGGCAGCGCGAGGAAACCGATGCCGATCACGGCGATGATGATGAAGTAGGCGGTGGTGACGAAGAGGACGATCGACAGCAGGGCTCCGGCGGCGATCGCCACACCGACCAGGGTGTCCAGGGCGGCGCGGCCCAGCAGGCCGCGCCACGTGACCGGCACAGTCTTCATGCCTTCATGTTCCCATCCCGCGGCACCGGTCATGGCGGGGCCGCCCCCGCCCGGGGGGAGCGGGGACGGCCCGGTCAGGGGGTGGCTCACGCGGCCTTCACCGTGTCCACGGCGGGACTGCGCATACCGCGCCAGGAGGGCATCAGCGTGGCGCCGAACACCAGCAGCAGCGACCCGCCGACGATCGCCAGGTAGATGCCGATGGATCCGGAGGGCAGATACGAGTCGCTCTTGACGAGGCTGTAGGGGACGATCGTCGTCGCCGAGGCGATGGTGCCGAGGACGGTGGCGATGACGCCGATCAGCACACCCTCGACGGTCAGCATGGCGATCACCTGGGCGCGGGTGGCGCCGGTGAGCCGCTGGAGGCCGAACTCCGCGCTCCGTTTCCGGGTGACCGACACCAGGGTGTTGACCACGGTGATGGCGGCGTACCCCACGATCATGGCGACGATCGTGTAGTTGGCGGACACCAGGATCTGCTGGATCTGGTTGTTCCGGCCGGCCAGCGAGGAGCTGACGTCCAGTTCGGTGCCGGGCACCCGGGCGGCCAGCGCGGCGAGTCGGTCGTGGGCCTCGGCACCGCTGCCGGGCGCGGTGCGGACCAGGATCTGGTGCGGCAGTCCGTCGCCGGTGTGCGGGGCGAGGGCGGCGGCGGGCAGCGTCAGGTACTGCTGCTTGGGGTTGTCGGTGTAGAGGGCCACGACGGTGGGGTGTACGGCGGTGCCGTCGCCGAGGTGCATCGGCAGCCGGTCGCCGACCTTGACGCCGTACTCGCGGGCCTTCTTGTCGGACAGGGCCACGGTGTCGCCCCGCAGGTCGGTGAGCGATCCGGCTACGACGGGCAGGTCGAGGCTCTGGCGCACGCCCTCGGCGGAGACTCCGCGCAGGTCGGCGTCGGCCAGGCCGCCCGGCCGGTCCACGAAGCCGCGGCTGATGACGAGTTCGGAGGCCGCGGCCACTCCGGGAGTGGCGCGTACCTTCTCGACGACGCCGGGGGCGAACCCGCCCGTCGTGGAGTCGAGGACGTAGTCGGCGAGGATGTTCTTGTCGTAGGAGGTCCGGGAGACGTGGTCCTCGGTGGACTGCATGTACAGGGTGCCGGTGGCGATGCCGATGAGCAGGACGATCGGTGCGACGGCGCCCGCCATGCGGACGCTGGCGGTGGCGGCGTTGCGCAGCGCGAGCTGCCCGGAGAGTCCGGAGAAGGCGCGCACCGGGAGCCGTAGCAGCGCCACCATGACCCTGGTGATGCCGGGGGCGAGCAGGGCGAGGCCGATGCAGAACAGCACGGAGGCGGGTCCCGCGGTGCTGGCGAGGGTGGGGCCGTCGTCCATCACGGTGGCGGTGGCGATCGCCAGGCCGATGCCGTTGGCGAGGAAGAACAGCGCCAGCAGCAGCCGGGGCACGCTGAACCAGCGGGTGCCGGCAGTGGCTTCGGCCAGCGCGGCCACCGGTTCGGTGCGGGCGGCCTTGCGTCCGGCGAAGCGGGTGGCTCCCGCCGCGGCGAGGACGGTGACGATCGCTCCGACGGCCATCGGGATCCAGCCGGCGTGGTAGACGATCTCCGACGACACCACGCCGCTGGAGGTCAGCACCCCGAACAGCAGCCGGCCGATGGCCCATCCGGGCAGCAGGGCGAGCAGCACGGAGCCCACCGACAGCACGGCCGTCTCGCTGAGGATCATGCGGCGCAGCTGCTTGGGGGTGGAGCCGACGGCGCGCAGCAGGGCCATCTCGCGGGCACGCTGCTGGAGGGAGAGGCCGAGCGTGGACGCGACGCCGAACATGACGATCAGCACGACCGAGGAGCCGAAGACCGCGGCGAGGATGACGACGGTGCGCTTGCTGGGGAGGGTGCCGGGCAGTTCGGCGAGCCCCCGGTGTTCGCCGGAGAGCACCTCGGCGCGGTCGCCGACCGCCGAGCGGACCGCGTCCGCGACGGCGGCGTCGCTCTTGCCGGGCGCGGGCAGGACGGCGATGGAGTCGATCCGGCCGCCGGCGAGGGTGCGTGCCTCGTCGTCCGTGAAGAACACGGCGGCGTGCGGGTTGTGGCCGCCGTGCTGCTCGGCGATGCCGCTGACCCGGAACCGCCGGGTGGTGCCCTGGACGACGATGTCGACCGTGGACCCGGGACGGGCGCCGGCGCGCTCCGCCAGTCCCGAGTCGAGGACGACCTCGCCGCCGGCGGCGGGGGATCCACCGACGGCGAGGGTATAGGGGGTGAGCCGGGCGCCGGCCCAGCCGTGGCCGTACGAGTCGGACTTGCCGGTCAGCGGCTTGCCGTCCTTGAGGACGGTGGCCGGGACCGACACGTCGCCGACGGCCGTGCGCACGCCGTCGGCCTTGGCCACCGTGCCGACCAGTGCGGGGTCGATGCGGTGACGTTCGGTCAGGGCGGTGGAGTCGTAGGTCTGGTCACCGGTGACGACGACCGGGGCGCCGGCGAGGCGCTGCGGGTCGGCCGCCATGCGGATGCCCGTCTCCATCAGGCCGCCGCAGCCGATGACGATGGCGGCGCCGAGGAACATGGCGAGGAAGGTCGCGACGAAGCTCGTCTTGCGGAACTTCAGGGTGCGCAGTGCGAGTTGCCACATCAGTAACGCCCCCCGGAGGACAGCGGAGAGCTCTGCCGCTGGGTGTCGTCCTCCCAGGCGCCGAGCCTGGTCATCCGGGCGGCCACGGCGTCGGCGGTCGGCCGGTGCAGTTCGCCGGCGAAGGTGCCGTCGGCAAGGAAGACCACTCGGTCGGCATAGGAGGCGGCGACCGGGTCGTGGGTGACCATGACCAGCGTCTGGCGGGCGGTGTCGACGGACTCGCGCAGCAGGGCGAGCACGGACGCGGCGGTGCGGGTGTCGAGGGCGCCGGTGGGTTCGTCGGCGAAGACCACGGCGGGCCGGGTCACCAGGGCCCGGGCGATGGCGACGCGCTGCTGCTGGCCGCCGGACAGCTGGGCCGGCAGGTGACCGAGGCGCTCGTTCAGTCCCACACGCTGTACGACGTTGCGGATCAGGCCCTTGTCGGGCCGCTGTCCGGCCAGTTGCAGCGGCAGCGTGATGTTCTGCATGACCGTCAGCGCGGGCAGCAGGTTGAAGGACTGGAAGATGAAACCGATCCGGTTGCGGCGCAGCTTGGTCAGCTGGGTGTCGTCCAGGCCGGCGAGGTCGGTGCCGCCGACGGTGACCTTGCCGGAGCTGGGCTGGACCAGCCCCGCGGCGCAGTGCAGGAAGGTGCTCTTGCCCGACCCGGACGGGCCCATCACGGCGGTGAAGGTGCCGTCGGCGAAGCTCATGGTGAGCCCGCGGAGCGCGGCCACCTGGCTGTCTCCTCGGCCATAGGTCTTCGACACGGCGTCCAGCCGTACCGCCTCCGCCCGGCGGAGGTCCTGTGAAGTGTGCACTGCGGGCTCCCCTATGAGATATCGCGCTTCTCACGCGGTGTCTGTGGACCAGATTAGGAACGCTGCGGCTGCGGCACATTGGCATTCTCCGGCCGGTTCGAGGTAGAGGTTTCTCTACCTCGGCACGCCAGGTTTCGGCGGGTGCTCGCGAACTTCGTGCAGCGATGTCGCCACCCAGACCGAATACTTGACTCCTCTCCAAAAGGGCTGGTTGACACCCGTGCCTCAAGGGGTGTCTGCGGGTACCTTCGAACGCGTCGGAAGAAGCACGAAAGATAGGAAGCCCCATGGCCACCAGGCCTGACCACGATCTGACCGCGCAGGTCCGGCCCGACGGATATCTGGAGCTGTACTCCCCGCGCACCGGCAGGCGGCACCGGTGCGGCCCACGTGGCACGACGATGTGGCTGGCGCTCCAGCGCAGCGATTGGCAGCCGGAATTGGCCGCGGACGAAATCGCCGCGCATTTAGGGGTCGATCCGCACAGTATCCGCTGCGATATCCATGCCTGGCTGGTGCATTTCCGCGAGGCCGGCGAGTGAAGACAGAGGGGGCGCAGGCAGCCTTTCGGCTGCCTGTTTCAGGAAGCGCCGGCGGCTTCTGTCGCCGTCAGCCACACCTCGACCGCCTCGGCGGTGGTCTCGGCGAAATCCTCCAGAATCGTGAAATGCGTGCCGGGCACGTCGACCGGTGCGTGCTCCGCGGGCCAGGTGGCCCGCCAGTCGTCCGTGCCGGTGCCGGTCGCGAAGGACTCGGTGGGCCGCACGAACAGCACCGGCGCTGTCAGGGCACCCGGCATACAGTGCTGGATCAGATCGCTGTAGCGGCTCATGGCGGCGAGGCGGGCGGTGCCGAAGCCGCCGAGGGCGGACTCGCGGTCCAGCATCCCGTCGAACATCTGCCGCCACAGGTCGTCCTTGCCGTCGTCCCCGGGCAGATAGGTGTCCAACAGCACGACGCCCGAGGCCGGTTGTCCGGCCTTCTCCATGATCTCGGCGGCCGCGTGGGCGAACTGGCCGCCGGAGGAGTAGCCGACGAGCACGTACGGCCGCTCGTCCGGGCAGGCCCGGCGGATGCCCTCGACGACCACCTCCACCACCGCGTCCACGGAACGCGGAAGTGCCTCGCCGGGACCGAAGCCGGGCACCGCCGGCACCAGGACGTCAGAGCGGCCGTGGAAGTGCCGGGCGAAACGGGCGTACTGGTGGGCGCCGCCGAGTGCCATCGGCGAGGGCAGGCAGACCAGCCGCGGCGAGGCGGCGCCGTCCCCGGTGGACAGCCGTACCGGGTCGGTGAGGTCCCCGAATTCGGCCAGGGACGAGAAGCCGGGGAGGATCTCGGCGACGGTGCGCAGCAGTTCGATGGCCGAGGCCATCCTCCCGTCGGCTGCCGCGCGCCGCACCAGCCCGCCGACCGACTCCAGGTCCGCGGCGCCGCCGGACTGGGCCGGCCGGCCGCCGCCGGCGAGGTGTTCGCGCAGGACGGCGGCGAGGGCGGCCGGGCTGGGGTGG
>NZ_CM002285.1:502269-521823 GCF_000497445.1 Streptomyces roseochromogenus subsp. oscitans DS 12.976
GGAAGACGGCATCCGGCTCCACCGCCGCCGGTCCCGAGTGCCCGAGGATCGCGGCGGTCTGGGCGCGGATCACCTCGGTCAGGACCATCTCCTGCTCGGCGGGCGGGGCTCCGGCCAGCCGCTGCCGCAACGGCTCGGCGTCCGCGGGTCCGTGGGCCGCGGCGGGCCGTACCGGCTCCGCGAGGGGACCGGCGGTGAGGGCCACGTCCGCGTTCAGCCAGTACCGGTCGCGCCGGAAGGGGTAGGTGGGCAGGTCGGCGCGGGCTTTACCGGGGAAGAGCGCCGCCCAGTCCGGGGCGAGGCCGTCGCTGTACAGACGGGCGAGGCCGGACATGAGGGCCGCGGGCTCGCTGCCGTGCCGCCTGCCGAGCGCGACGAAGACAGCGCCTTCCGCTTCCGCGCACGCGCGGGCGAGACCGGTCAGCACGGCGTCGGGCCCGAGTTCGACGAAGCGCCCGGCGCCCGAGCCGGTGAGGGCGGCGACGGCGTCGGCGAAACGGACCGTCTCCCGCACGTGCCGTACCCAGTAGCCGGGGTCGCGCAGTTGCCCGCCGTCGGCGGGGCGGCCGGTGAGGGTGGACACCAGCGGGATGCGCGGCTCATGGAAGGTCAACTTCTCGGCCACGGAACGGAATTCGTCGAGCATGCCGTCCAGCAGGGGTGAGTGGAAGGCGTGCGAGACGGAGAGCCGCTTGGTCTTCGCGAAGCCTTCGGCGGCGGCGAGCACGGCGTCCTCCTCGCCCGAAAGGACCACGGACGAGGGGCCGTTGACCGCGGCGAGCCCGACCCGGCCGTCCAGCAGCGGTCGTACCTCGTCCTCGGTGGCCTCTACGGCGACCATCGCGCCGCCTTCCGGCAGCGCCTGCATGAGCCGGCCGCGGGCGGCGACCAGGGTGCAGGCGTCGTCCAGGTCGAGGACGCCCGCCACATGGGCGGCGGCGAGTTCCCCGACGGAGTGCCCGGCCATGATGTCGGGCCGCACACCGAAGGACTCCAGCAGCCGGAACAGGGCCACCTCGAAGGCGAAGAGTGCCGTCTGTGCGTACTGGGTGCGGTGCACGGCGTCGGCGTCGTCGCCCGCCAGCAGCCCGGCGAGGTCCAGGCCGAGACGGGCGTCGATCGCGTCAAAGGCCTCGGCGAACACCGGGTAATGGTCACGGAGTTCGAGGCCCATGCCGAGGCGCTGGGCACCCTGGCCGGTGAACAGGAACGCCGTACGAGCCCCCGTCCGGGCCCTTCCGGTGGCGGCCGTGGGGGCAGGGGCCCTGGTGGCAAGGGCGTGCAGCCCGGCCAGGAGCTGCTCCCGGTCGGTGCCGGAGACGGCCGCGCGGTGGTCGAACGCGGTGCGCCGGGTGCCGAGGGCCCGGGCGACGGCCGCCGGGTGCAGCTCGGGCCGGCCGGCGAGGAAGGCGTGCAGCCGCTCGGCCTGAGCGGGCAGTGCCTGGGCGGACCGGGCGGACAGGGGCCATACGACGGCCGGGGCGTCGGCGTCGGTGTCCGTCGGGGACCGGTCCTCGGCGGACGGCTCCTCGATGATGGTGTGGGCGTTGGTGCCGCTGATCCCGAAGGAGGAGATGCCCGCTCGGCGTGGACGGTCCGTACCGGGCCATGGCTGATGGTCCGTCAGAAGGCTTACGCGACCGGCCTCCCAGTCGACCTTCGTGGACGGCGTGTCGGCGTGGAGGGTCTTCGGCAGCGTGCCGTGGCGCATCGCCATGACCATCTTGATGACGCCCGCGACACCGGCGGCAGCCTGGGTGTGCCCGATGTTGGACTTCACCGACCCCAGCCACAGCGGGGCCTCGCGGTCCTGGCCGTAGGTGGCCAGCAGCGCCTGCGCCTCGATCGGGTCGCCCAGCGTCGTACCGGTGCCGTGGGCCTCGACCACGTCCACGTCGGCGGCCGACAAGCGGGCCGCGGCCAGCGCCTGGCGGATCACTCGCTGCTGCGACGGACCGTTGGGCGCCGTAAGGCCGTTGGACGCGCCGTCCTGGTTGACGGCGGAGCCGCGGACGACGGCCAGTACGTCGTGGCCGTTGCGCCGGGCGTCGCTCAGCCGTTCCAGTACGAGGACGCCGAGGCCTTCCGAGAACCCGGTGCCGGCCGCGTCGTCGGCGAAGGAGCGGCAGCGGCCGTCCGGGGAGAGGGCGCCCTGCCGGCTGAACTCGACGTAGGTGCCCGGCGAGGCCATCACCGTCACTCCCCCGGCGAGCGCCAGGGTGCACTCGCCCTGCCGGAGTGCCTGGGCGGCGAGGTGCAGTGTGACGAGCGACGAGGAGCAGGCGGTGTCGACGCTGAGCGTCGGGCCCTCCAGCCCGAGGGTGTAGGCGACGCGGCCGGAGACGATGCTGCCGGAGCCGAAGCTGCCGAAGTAGTCGTGGTACATGACGCCCGCGAAGACACCGGTGCGGCTGCCACGCAGCGAGACGGGGTCGATGCCGGCGTTCTCCAGCGCCTCCCAGGAGCCTTCGAGCAGCAGCCGCTGCTGTGGGTCCATGACGAGTGCGTCGTTCGGGCTGATGCCGAAGAACGCGGCGTCGAAGTCGCCCGCGTCGTGCAGGAACCCGCCCTCGCGGGTGGAGGAGCGGCCCGGCACGCCCGGGGTCGGGTCGTACAGGTCCGGGTCCCAGCCGCGGTCGCCGGGGAACTCGGTGATGCCCTCCGCGCCGTCCGCGACCAGGCGCCACAGGTCCTCGGGGGACCGGACGCCGCCCGGGTAGCGGCAGGCCATGCCGACGATCGCGACCGGTTCCCGGGCCGCTGCGGTCAGCGCGCGGTTGCGTTCCCGCAGCCGCTCGATCTCCTTCAGCGAGGCGCGCAACGCCTCGACCATCCTGGTGTCCGGCTTCTCGGCCTCGGCCATGGTGTTCTTCCTTGTCGCAGGCGTCGTCACAGGGCGTCGTCGTCCTCGACGAGGTCGTCGAGCGCCATGCTGATCAGGCTCTCGGCGTCCATCGCGTCGATCGACGCGCCGCCGGGTTCACCGGCCGCGGCCGAATCCGGCGCGGGCCGCGTTCCGGCGAGTTCGAGCAGGCTGTCCAGCAGGCCCGCCTCGCGGAGCCGGGCCACCGGGATGGCGGCGAGCGCGGCCCGAACGGTGTCCTCCTCGTCGCGCGGGCCGTCGGCGGTGCGCGGGGCCAGCTCGGCGGCGAGGTGCTCGGTGAGCGCGGCCGGTGTCGGGTGGTCGAAGACGAGCGTGGCGGTCAGCCGGAGGCCGGTGGCCTCGTTGAGCCGGTTGCGGAACTCGACGGCGGTCAGCGAGTCGAAGCCGAGGTCCTTGAAGGGCAGCTCGTTCTCGATCTCCTCGATGCCGAGCACCGCACGGGCCTCGTCCCGCACCAGCCCCAGCAGCCGTTCGGTCCGCTTCTCGGGCGCGAGTCCGGCCAGTTCGCGGCGCAGTGCCGATGCGGCGGCCGGTGCTCCGGGCCCGGTCCGGCGCGGCACCCGTACCAGGGAACGCAGCAGCGGGGCGATACGGGCGGCCTCGCGCGGGGCGAGATCGAGACGGGCCGGCAGCAGCACCGGTTCGGCGCGGCCCACGCCCGTGTCGAACAGGGCGAGCCCCGCCTCCGCGTCGAGAGCGAGCACTCCGCCGGAGGCGATACGACGGCTGTCGGTGTCGCCGAGCCGGTCGGCCATGCCGCCGCTGCCCGCCCAGGCGCCCCAGGCGAGCGAGACCGCGGGCAGGCCGAGCGAGCGGCGATGGGCGGCGAGGGCGTCGAGGAAGGTGTTGCCGGCCGCGTAGCCGGCCTGGCCGGGACTGCCGAGCAGACCGGCCGCGGAGGAGAACAGAACGAACGCCTTCAGCGGCCGTTCCCGGGTCAGTTCGTGCAGGTTCCAGGCCGCGTCCAGTTTCGGGCGCAGCACCGTGTCCAGCCGCTCCGGTGTGAGCGAGGTCAGGACGGCGTCGGCAAGGACACCGGCGGTGTGTACGACCGCGGAGACGGGGTGTTCGTCCAGGACCCGGGCGAGGGCGGCATGGTCGGCGGCGTCGCAGGCGACGATCGTCACCTGCGCGCCGAGCGCGGCCAGTTCCTCGCTCAGCCCGGCCGCGCCGGGCCCCTCGGGTCCGCTGCGGCTGAGCAGCACCAGCCGCTCGGCCCCGTGCGCGCAGACCAGGTGCCGGGCGATCAGCCGGCCCAGGGCGCCGGTGCCGCCGGTGACCAGGACGTCGCCGGACCAGTCGCCCGGGGCTGACTCGGCCAGGCGCGGGGCGCGCACCAGCCGGGGAACGTTCAACCGGCCTTCTCGCAGTGCCAGTTGGGGTTCGCCGGAGGCGACGGCGGAGGGCAGCAGGCGCCGGGAGGCGTCTGTGTCATCCAGGTCGGCGAGGACCAGCCGGTCGGGGTGCTCGGACTGGGCGGAGCGGATCAGGCCCCACGCCGCGGCGGCGCCGGGATCGGTGACGTCCCCGGGCCCGGTCGCGCCACTGGTGGCCACCACCAGGGTGGTCTCGGCGAACCGGGCGTCGGCCAGCCAGCCCTGCACCCGGGCGAGCAGCTCGCGGACACCGGCCCGGATCTCGTCCGGTCCGTCGCCGCCGGTGTGGACGACGACCAGGGTGTCGGGGGCCTGTTCGGCGGCCTCGGTGAGGTCGGCGGCCACGGTGACCTCGGCCACCTCACCGGCCAGGGCACCGGCCATCTCCTCGCCGCCGGCGCCGAGTACGGTCCACCGCCCGGCCTGCGGAGCCGCCGGCAGGGAGAGGGGCACCCAGTCGAGGGCGAACAGGTCGTCGTGCCCGCCCGCGGCGGCAGCGGCGATCCGCTGCGGGCCCACTTCCCGCAGGGACAGCGACGCCACCCGCGCCACGGGCCGGCCGGTCTCGTCGGCGGCCTCGACGCGCACCGCGCCGGTACCGGCGGGGGCGATCCGGACCCGCAGGGCACGCGCGCCCCGCGTGTACAGCTCGACACCGTTCCAGACGAAGGGCAGCGCCATGCGCTCCTCGGCGCCGGCGCGCAGCCCGATGGTGTGGAGGGCGGAGTCGAACAGCGCCGGGTGCAGGCCGAACGCGGCGCCGTCGGTCGGGGCGGCGACCTCCGCGTACACCTCGTCGTCGCGCCGCCAGGCAGCGCGCAGCCCCTGGAAGCGGGGCCCGTATGCGGCACCCAGCTCGGCCAGCCGCTCGTAGACGCCGTCCAGGTCGACCGGTTCGGCGCCGGGCGGCGGCCACGCGGTGAGGTCGTGGACCGGTCGCTCCTCGGCGGGCCGCAGCAGGCCGGTGGCGTGGGTGGTCCACGGGTCGTCATCGGCCGTGGCGGCGTACACGCGGAAGGCGCGGGCGCCGGACGCGTCGGGCTCGCCGACCGTGCACTGGAGACGGACGGCGCGGTCCTCGGGCAGGACCAGCGGTTCGGTGACGGTCAGCTCCTCCGCCGTGCCGCAGCCGACGCGGGCCCCGGCGGCCAGGGCCATCTCGACGAAGGCCGTGCCCGGCAGCAGCGGCACGCCGCCGACGGTGTGGTCCGCCAGCCACGGGTGGTCGGCGAGGGACAGGTGGCCGCTGTACAGGGTGCCGTCGGCACCGGCGAGTTCGACGGCGGTGCCGAGCAGCGGATGGTCGGCGGCCGGGCGCGGCAGGCCGAGGTCGCCGGTCATCCAGTAGCGGCCGCGCTGGAAGGCGTAGGTGGGCAGGTCCGAGCCGTCCCGGTGCGGCAGCAGGGCCGTCCAGTCGACGGCGGCGCCGTGCACGTGCAGGGCGGCGAGCCCGCTGACGAAGGCCTCGGTCTCCTCACGGTCCTTGCGCAGCAGCGGTACGACGGCCGCTTCGTCGGGCAGGCATTCGCCGGCCGCGGCGGTCAGCGCACTGCCGGGGCCGACCTCGGCGAAGTGCCGTACACCGGCCTCGTGCAGGGCGGTGACGGCGTCGGCGAAGCGGACGGCCTCACGGGCGTGCCGCACCCAGTACCCGGCCGTCGACAGCTCGTCGGGGGCGGCCGGAGCGCCGGTGAGGGTGGACACCAGCGGTATGCGCAGTGTGCCGTACGACAGCGACGCGGCGATCTCGCCGAACTCCTCCAGCATCGGCTCCATCAGGGCCGAGTGGAAAGCGTGGCTGACGACCAGCTCCTTGACGCGCTCGAAGCGGGCGGCCAGGGCGCGGGCCGGTCCGGCGGGGCCGGAAATGACCACCGACTGGGGCCCGTTGACAGCGGCGATCCCGACTCCGTCGCCCAGCAGCGGCGTCACCTCGTCCTCGGTGGCCTGTACGGCGAACATCGCGCCGCCCTCGGGCAGAGCCTGCATCAATCGTCCCCGGGCGGCGACGAGGGTGCAGGCGTCCTTTAGGTCGAGCACGCCCGCGACATGGGCGGCGGCGAACTCGCCGACGGAGTGCCCGGCCAGGATGTCGGGCCGGACGCCGAAAGACTCCAGCAGCCGGTACAGGGCCACTTCCACGGCGAACATCGCCGGCTGGGTGTACTCGGTGCGCTCCAGCAGCTCGGCGCGGTCCAGGACGTCGGCGAGCGGACGGTCCAGCAGCGGGTCCAGGCGGGCGCGGATCTCGTCGAAGGCGGCGGCGAAGGCGGGGAACGCCGCCGCGAGGCGGGTGCCCATGCCCGGCAGCTGCGCACCCTGCCCGGAGAAGAGGAAGGCGAGCCGGCCATCGGTGGCGGTGCCGAGGGCACCGGACCGGGGGGTGCGGCCCTCCGCCAACTCCCGTACATCTCTGATCAGTTCATCCTGAGTGCGGCCGAGTACGGCGGCCCGGTGGCCGAGTCGGGTGCGGGCGTGGGCGAGCGCGCCGGCGAGGTGGTGCGGGTCGGTGTCCGGAGCGGCGTCCCGGGTGACGGTCAGGTGCTGCAGCAGCCGGGTGGCCTGGGCCCGCAGGGCGCCCGGGGTGTGGCCGGAGAGCAGCCACGGCACCGTGTCGACAGGCGGGGCTGTGTGCGGGGTCGCGGGCTCCTCCGCGGGCGCGGCCTCCACGATGACATGGGCGTTGGTGCCGGAGATGCCGAAGGAGGAGATGCCGGCGCGGCGCGGGCGGCCCGGGTCGGGCCAGGGGCGGTTCTCGGTGAGCAGGCGGACGCCCGCGCCCTCCCACTCCACGTGCCGGGAGGGCCGGTCGACGCCGAGGCTGGCCGGCAGGGTCTCGTTGCGGATGGCCTCGACCATCTTGATGACCCCGGCGACACCGGCGGCGGCTTGGGTGTGGCCCAGGTTGGACTTCACCGAGCCGAGCCACAGCGGGCTGTCCTCGGTGTGCTCGGCGCCGTAGGTGGCGATCAGCGCCTGGGCCTCGATCGGGTCGCCCAGCGTCGTACCGGTGCCGTGCGCCTCGACCACGTCGACCTCGGCCGCCTCGACGCCGGCCGCCCGCAGGGCACGGCGGATGACGCGCTGCTGGGCGGGGCCGTTGGGGGCGCTGAGGCCGTTGGAGGCGCCGTCCTGGTTGACGGCGGTGCCGCGCAGCACGGCGAGGATCGTGTGGCCGTTGCGGCGGGCGTCGGAGAGCCGTTCCAGGAGCAGCACGCCGGCGCCCTCGCCGAAACCGGTGCCGTCGGCCGCGTCCGCGAAGGGCTTGCAGCGGCCGTCCCGGGACAGGCCCCGGTGCCGGCTGAACTCCACGAAGGTGCCCGGGGTGGCCATGACGGTCACTCCCCCGGCCAGCGCCAGCGAGCAGTCACCGTCGCGCAGCGACTGGGCGGCCAGGTGCAGCGCCACGAGCGAGGAGGAGCAGGCCGTGTCGACGGACAGGGTCGGGCCCTCCAGGCCCAGGGTGTAGGCCACGCGGCCGGAGACCACGCTGCCGGAGCCGAAGCTCCCGAAGTAGTCGTGGTACATCACGCCCGCGAACACACCGGTGTCGGAGCCGCGCAGGGTGGCGGGGTCGATGGAGGCGCGCTCCAGCGCCTCCCAGGAGGTCTCCAGCAGCAGCCGCTGCTGGGGGTCGGTGACCTCTGCCTCTGCTTCGTCCATGG
The DNA here is from genome assembly GCF_000497445.1 of Streptomyces roseochromogenus subsp. oscitans DS 12.976. NCBI lineage: Bacteria > Bacillati > Actinomycetota > Actinomycetes > Kitasatosporales > Streptomycetaceae > Streptomyces > Streptomyces roseochromogenus. The sequence goes on from NZ_CM002285.1 coordinate 510,195, forward strand.
CGAAGAACGCCGGGTCGAAGTCGGCGGCGTCGTACAGGAAGGCGCCGTGCCGGGTGTAGCTGGTGCCGGGCCGGTCCAGGGTGGGGTCGTAGAGGTTGTCCACGTCCCAGCCGCGGTCGTTCGGGAACTCGCCGATGGCGTCGCGGCCTTCGGCCACCAGCTGCCACAGGTCCTCCGGCGAGGCGATGTCGCCGGGGAAGCGGCAGGCCATGCCGATGACGGCGATCGGTTCGTCGGCGGCGGCGCTCCGGGGGGCCGTGCGAACCGTCTCCTCGGCGAGGGTGCCGGTGAGTTCACCGAGCAGATGGGCCGCGAGTTCCGTGGGCGTGGGGTGGTCGAACACGAGGGTCGCGGGCAGCCGGAGGCCGGTCGCCGCGGTGAGCCGGTTGCGCAGTTCCACGGCCGCCAGTGAGTCGAAGCCGAGTTCCTTGAAGGCCAGGGTGCGGCCGATGTCCTGGGCGGAGCGGTAGCCGAGGATCGTCGCGACGTGGTTCTGCACGAGTTCGGTGAGAAACGCTGCGCGCTCCGCCTGCAGCAGCCCGGCGAGACGCTCCCGCAGGGCGTCGGCACCGCCTGCCGCGGCCTGCCCGGTGGCCGCACCGGTCCGGCGCATGGGCACCAGGGCACGGAACAGCGGGGCCAGGCCCTCGCCCTGGGCGCGCAGGGAGGCCATGTCCAGCTTCACCGGCAGCACGGCGGGGTCGTCGCCGCGCACGGCGGCGTCGAAGAGGGCGACGCCCTCCTCCGTCTCCAGCGGGGCGACACCGCCACGGGCGATGCGCGTGAGGTCCGTCGCGTCGAGGGTGCCCGTCATGCCGCCTGCCTGCGCCCACAGGCCCCAGGCCAGGGAGTGTGCGGGCAGCCCGAGGGTTCGGCGGTGTACGGCGAGCGCGTCCAGATAGGCGTTGGCAGCCGCGTAGTTCGCCTGGCCCGGCGAGCCGAGCGTGGCGGCGGACGAGGAGAACAGCACGAACGCCGACAGGTCGAGGTCCGCGGTGAGTTCGTGCAGGTTCCAGGCGGCGTCGACCTTCGGCCGGAACACGGTGTCGATCCGCTCCGGGGTCAGGGAGCCGAGCACGCCGTCGGCGAGTACTCCGGCCGCGTGGATCACGGCGGTCAGCGGCCGGTCGGCCGGTACGGCGTCCAGCACGGCGGTGAGCGCGGCACGGTCGGAGACGTCGCAGGCGACGCTCGTCACCTCGGCGCCCAGCTCGGTCAGTTCGGTGACGAGGTCGTCGGCGACGCCGCTGCGGCTGAGCAACAGCAGATGCCGGACGTTCCGCTCGGCGGCCAGATGGCGGGCGAGGATACCGCCGAGGGCGCCGGTGGCGCCGGTGAGCAGGACGGTTCCGGTGCCGACTCCGGGGCTCTCGCTTGTGTCAGGTCCGTCGGTGACGCGGGCCAGCCGCGGCGCGAGCCAGGCGCCGTCGCGGAAGGCGAGGTGCGGCTCGCCTGTGGCCACCGCCTCGGCGAGGCGTTCGGCGTCCGGCTCCTCCTCCGCTTCGATCAGCACGATACGGCCGGGGTTCTCGGACTGGGCCGAGCGGACCAGGCCGCCGACGGCGGCTCCCGCCGGGTCGGTGCCGGTGATGACCACGAGAGTGAGGCCGTCGTCGGCGAGCCGGGCACGCAGTTCGTCCAGGACGGTGACAACGGCCGCCCGGGTCTCGGCGGAGTTCACCCCGGCCGGTACGCGCACCACGTCCATGGCCGCATCGGCCGCCGGAGCCGACGGCGCCGGTACCCAGTCCACCCGGTACAGCGCGCCCGCGCGGGCCGAGCGGGCCGCGGCCTTGAGCGCTTCGGCCCGCAGAGGCCGCAGCGTGAGCGAGTCGACAGTGGCGACGGGCGCGCCCGTGGGGTCGGCGAGGGTGAGGGAGACGGTGCCCTCACCCGTCGGCCGGACGCGGACGCGCAGCGCGGTCGCGCCGGTGGCGTGCAGCCGTACCCCGGACCAGGCGAACGGCAGCAGTGCCTCCTCGCCCGCGGCGTCGGTGAGGCCGACGGTGTGCAGGGCGGCGTCGGACAGGGCCGGGTGCAGTCCGAAGCCGTCGGGTGAGGCATCGGTGGCGATCTCCGCGTACAGGCCGTCCTCGGTGCGCCAGGCGGCGCGCAGGCCCTGGAAGAGCGGCCCGTAGCGGAGTCCGAGGGCGGCGAGTTCGTCGTACAGGCCGTCCAGGCCGATGGCTTCGGCGCCCTGCGGGGGCCACGCGGTGAGCGGGTCGGCGGTGGCCGGGAGGGTGCCGGTCGGGGCGAGCAGGCCGTCGGCGTGCCGGGTCCATGGCAGCTCCTCGTCGGGGCTCTCCGGGCGCGACCAGATGGTGACGGGGCGGGTGTCCCCCTCGGGCGTGCCGACGACCACCTGGAGCTGGACGGCGCCGTGGTCGGGCAGGACCAGCGGGGCATGCAGGGTGAGTTCGGCGATGTCGCCGCAGCCGACCTGGTCGCCGGCGCGCAGGGCCAGCTCCAGATGGCCGGTTCCGGGGAAGAGGAGCAGGCCGCCGACCCGGTGGTCCTCCAGCCAGGGCTGGATGCCGGGCGAGAGGCGTCCGGTGAGGACGGCTCCCTCGCTGTCGGCCCGGACCATCGCGGCGCCGAGCAGGGCGTGGTCGGTGGGGGCAAGGCCCGCGGAGGTGACGTCGGCGCCGGTCGCGGTGGAGTCGAGCCAGTACCACTCGCGCTGGAAGGCGTAGCCGGGCAGCGGGACGCGGCGCGGGCGGCGGCCCTCGGTGACAGCGGCCCAGTCGACGCCGGCGCCGTGGGTGAAGGCCTCGCCGAGGGCGGTCAGCAGCCGGTCCCGGCCGCCTTCGTCCCGGCGCAGGGAGCCTACGGCGGCCAAGGCGTCGTCGGTCTCCTGGATGCCGACGGTCAGCACCGGGTGCGGGCTGGACTCGATGAACAGCTGATGTCCGTCGGCGACGGCGGCGCGCACCGCGTCCTCGAACAGCACGGTTCCGCGCAGGTTGGTGTACCAGTACCCGGCGCCGAGTTCCGCGGTGTCGATCGGGCCGCCGGTGACGGTCGAATAGAACGGCACCTGGGTGGCGCGCGGCTCGATACCGTCGAGGACGTCGGCAAGGCGCTCCCGCAGGGTCTCGACGTGGGCGCTGTGGGAGGCGTAGTCCACGGGCAGGCGCTTGGCGCGCACCTTCTCCTTCCGCAGCTGCGTGAGGAGTTCGTCCAGGGCGTCGGGGTCGCCGGACACCACCGTGGAGGCGGCGCCGTTGACGGCGGCGACGGAGAGCCGGCCGTCCCAGGCGGTGAGCCGGGCGCGGACCGCGTCGGCGCCCTCGGCGACGGACATCATGCCGCCGGAGCCGGACAGCAGCTCGGCGATGGCCTGGGACCGCAGGGCGACGACACGGGCGCCGTCCCGCAGCGACAGGGCGCCGACCGCGCAGGCGGCGGCGATCTCGCCCTGGGAGTGGCCGATGACAGCGGCCGGGGTGACGCCGTACGCGCTCCAGGTGTGTGCCAGGGACACCATCACGGCCCACAGCAACGGCTGGACGACGTCGACCCGGTCGAGGTCGCCGCGCAGCTCGGTGTGGAAGTCCCAGTCGGTGTACGGCGCGAGGGCGGCGGCGCACTCGGCCATGCGGGCGGCGAACGCCGGGGATTCGTCGAGGAGTCGGGTGGCCATGCCGGACCACTGGGAGCCCTGGCCGGGGAAGACGAACACGGGCCGGGCGCGGCCGGCCGCGGTGCCTTCCACGAGGGTGCGGGCGGTGGAGCCGTCGGCCAACGCGGCCAGGGCGCCGCGCAGTTCGGCCGTGTCGGCTCCGGTGATCGAGGCCCGGTACGCGAAACGGGCGCGGGCGGTGGCGAGGGTCCAGCCGATGTCGGACGGGTCGAGACCGGGGTGGGTGTCGAGGTGGCCGAGAAGGGCTGCGGCCTGGCCTGCGAGTGCGGCGGGCGTCTTGGCGGTGAGCAGCCACGGGACGGCGAGTCCCTCGGGTCCGCTGTGATCCGGCTCGACGGCAGCAGGCGGGGCCTGTTCGAGGATGACGTGGGCGTTGGTGCCGCTGATCCCGAACGAGGACACCCCGGCCCGGCGCGGCCGGCCCCGCTGCGGCCAGTCCCGCTGCTCCGTCAGCAGTCGTACCTCTCCGGCGTCCCAGTCGACCTTCGTGGACGGCTGGTCCACATGCAGGGTCTGCGGCAGGACCCCGTGCCGCATGGCCATCACCATCTTGATGACGCCCGCGACACCGGCGGCGGCCTGGGTGTGCCCGATGTTGGACTTGATCGAGCCCAGCCACAACGGGGTGTCCGCGGAGCGCTCTTGGCCGTAGGTGGCCAGCAGCGCCTGCGCCTCGATCGGGTCACCCAGCGTCGTACCGGTGCCGTGGGCCTCCACGATGTCCACGTCGGCGGTGGTGAGGCGGGCGTTCTCCAGGGCTTCGAGGATGACGCGTTCCTGGGAGGGGCCGTTGGGGGCGGTGAGGCCGTTGGAGGCGCCGTCCTGGTTGACGGCGGTGCCGCGGACCACGGCCAGCACCTCGTGGCCGTTGCGCCGGGCGTCGGAGAGCCGCTCCACCACCATGACGCCGACGCCCTCGCCCCACACGGTGCCGCCCGCCGCGTCGGCGAAGGCGCGGGTGCGGGCGTCGGGAGCGAGCGCACCCTGCCTGCTGAACTCGATGAAGGTCTCCGGGGTGGCCATGACCGCGACACCGCCGACCAGCGCGAGGCTGGACTCGCCCTGCCTGAGCGACTGCGCGGCCAGGTGCAGCGCCACCAGCGAGGAGGAGCAGGCCGTGTCGACGGACAGCGACGGGCCCTCCAGGCCCAGGGTGTAGGCGATGCGGCCGGAGATGATGCTGCCGGAGCCGAAGCTGCCGAAGTAGTCGTGGTACTGGACACCGGCGAACACTCCGGTGCGGCTTCCCTTGAGGCTGTGCGGGTCGATGCCCGCGCTCTCCAGCGCGTCCCAGGACACCTCCAGCAGCAGTCGCTGCTGCGGGTCCATGACGAGGGCTTCCTTGGGGCTGATCCCGAAGAACGCGGCGTCGAACTCGCCCGCTTCGTGCAGGAATCCGCCCTCGCCCACGTAGGAGGTGTCGGGGCGCTGCCGGGTCGGGTCGACGATCCGGTCCACGTCCCAGCCGCGGTTGGCCGGGAACGGGGTGATGGCGTCGGTGCCGTCGGCGACCAGCCGCCACAGGTCCTCGGGGGTGCGGACGTCACCCGGGTAACGGCATGCCAGACCCACGATCGCCAGCGGCTCGTCCGCGCGGGCCTTGACGGTACGACGGCCTCGGCGGGCTCCGGCGCGGGCACCGCCGACCAGGGTGCCGAGGTGAGCAGCGAGCGCTTCGGGTGAGGGATGGTCGAAAACGAGCGTGGCGGACAGTCGCCGGCCCATCTCCTCGGACAGGGAGTTGCGCAGCTCGATCGCGGCGAGCGAGTCGAAGCCGAGGTCCTTGAACGCCCGGTCGGTCTCCACACTGTCCGCCTTGGCGTGTCCGAGGACGGCGGCGACGTGGGCGCGGACCGTATGCAGCAGCGCCTCGGCCCGCTCCTCACCTCCGAGAGCAGCCATGCGCTCGGCGAAGGTGACATCGGCGCCCTCGGCGGCGGCCTCCCGGCGCACCGGGCGGCCCGCGAGCGTGCGGAAGACGGGCGCGAGTCCGCTGCCCTGGGCGCGCAGCGCAGGCAGGTTGAGCCGTACCGGCGCGAGGGCGGGACGGGCGGCGCGCACCGCCAGGTCGAACAGGGCGGTGCCCTCCACTGCCGACAGGGCGGTCATGCCGCCGCGCGCCATCCGGGCACGGTCGGCCTCGTCGAGGGAGCTGGTCATACCGCCGGACGGGGCCCACGGTCCCCACGCCAGCGACAGCGCGGGCGCGCCCTGGGCGTGGCGGTGCGTGGCGAGGGCGTCCAGGAGGGCGTTGGCGGCGGCGTAGTTGCCCTGGCCCGGGGCTCCGACGGTGCCGGCGACCGACGAGAACAGCACGAACGCCGAAACGCCGGCGGTCAGTTCGTGCAAATGGAGGGCGCCGATCGCCTTCGGTGCGAGGACCGTGTCGATCCGCTCGGGGGTGAGCGAGGAGACCACGCCGTCGTCCAGGACACCGGCGGCATGGACGACCGCGCTGAGGGGGCGCGAGGCGGAGATGCCGGCCAGGACAGCCGCGAGGCTGTCCCGGTCCGCGACGTCGCAGGCGTGGGCGGTCGCGGCGGCACCGAGGCCGGCGAGTTCGTCGATCAGGTCACCGGAGTCGCCCGACCGGCTGAGCAGCGCGAGGTGACGGACGCCGTACGCGGTGACCAGGTGCCGGGCGAGCACCGGTCCGAGGCCGCCGGTGGCACCGGTGAGGAGGACCGCACCCTCGGGATCGAGGTTCAACTCACCTGTTTCTGCTGGCACTTCGGTGCGCACGAGCCGGGCGGCACGAGCGGCGCCGGAGCGCAGCGCGATCTGCGGTTCACCGGAGGCGAGGACGGCGGGCAGGACGGTAGCGGGATCCGTGCCCGGTTCGAGGTCCAGCAGCACGAACCGGTCCGGGTGCTCCGACTGCGCGGACCGCACCAGGCCCCAGACGGCTGCACCCGCCAGGTCGGGCACGTCCTCGCCCGCGACGCTGACCGCGCCGTAGGTGACGACCGCCAACGGGCGGGGGTCATCGTCCTGGAGAGCTGCGAGTGCGCTGTGCAGCGCTTCCCGTACGGCGGCGGCGTCCGACCCCGGTGCGCTGTACAGCACCCGGTGATCGTTGTCGGAGGCGTCGGTCTCCAGAGTCAGTGGCTGCCAGTCGAGGGTGAACAAGGCGTCGGCGGTGGTGTCGCGGGCGGCGCGCAGATTCGTGAGCGGTCGGGAGGCCAGCGAGGTGACCGTGGCGACCGGGGCGCCGGTGGCGTCGGCCAGGTCGACGGCGAAGGCGTCCGGCCCGGTGGGCACCAGCCGGGCGCGCAGCACGGAGGCGCCGACGGCGTGCAGGGTGACACCGGCGAACATGAAGGGCAGCCGGGCGGTGTCGTCGGCGGATCCGTCTCCGAGTAGGGCGAGGGAGTGCAGGGCCGCGTCGAAGGCGGCCGGGTGCAGGCCGAAGCGGGGGGCATCGGCGGCGGGCCGCTCCGGCAGCCGTACCTCCGCGAACACCTCTTCGCCGCGCCGCCAGGCGGCCGTCAGGGCCTGGAAGACGGGCCCGTACTCAAGTCCTGCGGCGGCGTGCCGCTCGTACAGGCCGGCGGTGTCGAGGGGTTCGGCGTCCTCAGGCGGCCAGGCGTCCAGGCGGGTGCCCGGGGTGTCGGTGCCGGCAGCGAGGAGGCCGGAGGCGTGCAGGGTCCACGGCTCGTCGGCGGGCAGGGTCTCGGCGCGGGCGTACACGTGCACCGTACGGGCGCCGGACCCGTCCGGTGCCCCGACGGCGACCTGGACGCGCACGCCGTCGTCCGGGGGCAGCATCAGCGGTACTTCCAGGGCGAGTTCCTCCAGGCGGCTGCAGCCGACCTGGTCGCCGGCGCGTACGGCGAGTTCGACCAGGGCGGTGCCGGGGACGACGACCGAGCCGCCGACGACATGGTCGGCGAGCCAGGCGTGGGTGCGCACCGACAGCCGGCCGGTGAGCACGGCGCCGTCGGAGTCGGCCAGCATGGTGGCCGCGCCGAGCAGCGGGTGGTCGGCGGAGTCCAGTCCGGCGGAGCCGACGTCTGAGACGGTGGTGGCCGTCTCGGGCCAGAACCGGTCGCGCTGGAAGGCGGTGGTGGGCAGGTCGACGGTGCGGGCACCGGTGAACAGCGCGGTCCAGTCCACGCTCGCCCCGCCGGCGTACATCTGGGCGACGGCGGTGAGCAGGGTCTCGGTCTCGTCGCGCTCGCGGCGTACGGCCGCGGCCAGCACGGCGTCGGTGTCCGTGCCGTCGGCGGTCAGGCACTCGCGGGCCATGGCCGTCAGCACGGCGTCCGGGCCGAGTTCGAGGTAGCGGGTGACGCCCTCGGCGGCGAGGGCGCGTATCCCGTCGTGGAAACGGACGGCCTCGCGCACATGGCGCACCCAGTAGTCGGGGGTGGCGAGGTCCTGGGTGGCGAGGGTGCCGGTGACGTTGGAGACGACCGGGATCGTGGCCCGGCGGAAGGTCAGGGACCGCACGACCGCCCGGAAGTCGGCCAGCATCGGTTCCATGAGCGGCGAGTGGAAGGCGTGCGAGACCTTCAGCCGCCGGCTCTTCTCGAAGCGGGCGGCAACCGCCTCGGCCTCGGTGGCCTCACCCGAAATCACCACGGAATAGGGGCCGTTGACGGCGGCGACACCGACCCGCTCGGTGAGCAGCGGGCGGATCTCCTCCTCGGTGGCGCGTACCGCGATCATCGCGCCGCCCTCGGGCAGCGCCTGCATGAGCCGGCCGCGCGCGGCCACCAGCGTGGTCGCGTCCTTCAGGTCGAGGACGCCCGCCACGTGGGCCGCGGCGATCTCGCCGATGGAATGCCCGGCCAGGTAGTCGGGGGTGAGCCCCCAGGACTGCACGAGCCGGTACAGCGCGACCTCGAACGCGAACAGCGCGGTCTGGGTGCGGGCGGTCCGGTTCAGCGGCTCGGGGTCGTCCCCGAACATCAGGTCGCGCAGGTCGTCGCCGAAGAGCCCGCAGATCTCGTCGATGGCGCGGGTGAACACCGGGAAGGATCCGTACAGTTCGCGGCCCATGCCGGCGCGCTGCGCGCCCTGTCCGGTGAACAGGAAGGCGGTCTGTCCCTTGCGGACGCGGCCGAAGGCGGCGCCCTGACCGCCCTCGGCGACCCGGGTCGCAGCCTCCATGAGCGCGTCGCGGCCTTCGCCGAGGACCACGGCTCGGTGCCGATGCGCGGTCCGGGTCGCGGCCAGGGAGTGCGCCACGTCCACCGGGTCCAGCTCACCGGCGGCGGCCACCAGGCGGGCTGCCTGCTCGCGCAGGGCACGCTCGGTGCGGCCGGAGAGCACCCACGGCACCAGCGGCGGCGCCGAGCGGGCGTCAGCCTCGGGCGTCTCTTCGGCAGGAGCCTCCTCCAGGATGGTGTGCGCGTTGGTGCCGCTGGCGCCGAAGGAGGAGACGGCGGCGCGGCGCGGGCGGCCGGGGTCGGTCCAGGGCCGGTTCTCGGTCAGCAGCCGGACCTGGCCCTGGCTCCAGTCGGCCTTGGTGGACGGCTCGTCGGCGAACAGCGACTTGGGCAGGACTTGGTGCCGTATCGCCATGACGGCCTTGATGATGCCGGCGACGCCGGCCGCGGCCTGGGTGTGCCCGATGTTGGACTTGACCGAGCCCAGCCACAGCGGGCGGTCCGCGGGCCGGTCCTGGCCGTAGGTGGCGAGCAGGGCCTGGGCCTCGATCGGGTCGCCGAGGGTGGTGCCGGTGCCGTGTGCCTCCAGCAGGTCCACGTCGGCCGGGCCGAGCTGTGCTCCGGTGAGCGCGGCACGGATGACGCGCTGCTGGGACGGCCCGTTGGGGGCGGTGAGGCCGTTGGAGGCGCCGTCCTGGTTGACGGCGGAGCCGCGCACGACGGCCAGCACCTCGTGGCCGTTGCGGCGGGCGTCGCTGAGCCGTTCGAGCACCAGCATGCCGGCGCCCTCGCCCCAGCCGGTGCCGTCGGCGGCGTCCGCGAAGGCCTTGCAGCGGCCGTCCGGGGAGAGGCCGCGCTGCCGGGAGAACGCGATGAAGTTGTTCGGCGTGGACATCACGGTGGCGCCGCCCGCGAGGGCGAGGGTGCACTCCTTGTTGCGCAGCGCCTGGACGGCCAGGTGCACCGCGACGAGCGCCGAGGAGCAGGCGGTGTCGATGGTGACGGCCGGGCCTTCCAGGCCCAGGGTGTAGGAGATGCGGCCGGAGATGACGGCGGCCAGTACACCGGTGCCGAGCGCCGCCTCGCTGTCCTCCGGCATCTTCGCCAACAGGTCTTTGTAGTCCTGCCCGTTGGTGCCCGCGAACACCCCGATCCGGGCGCCGTGCGCCGAGTCGGGGGCGATCCGGGCCCGTTCCAGGGCCTCCCACGACACCTCCAGCAGCAGCCGCTGCTGGGGGTCCATCGCGACCGCCTCGCGGGGGCTGATGCCGAAGAAGTCCGGCTCGAACCCGGCCGCGTCGTCCAGGAAGCCACCGCGCCGGACGTAGGTCTTGCCGGTGGCGTCCGGGTCGGGGTCGTAGAGCGCGTCGACGTCCCAGCCCCGGTCCTCGGGGAAGTCACCGATGGCGTCGGTGCCGTCGTGGACGAGCCGCCAGAACTCCTCCGGGGTGGTCACACCGCCGGGGAAGCGGCAGCTCATCCCGACGATGGCGACGGGTTCCCGGTCCTGGGTCTCCACCTCGCGCAGCCGCTGACGGGTCTGGGCCAGGTCGGCGGAGACCCGCTTGAGGTAGGAGAGCAGCTTTTCGTCGTTGGTCATCGGGTGTCGCCACTCCTGTGCGAAGAGGTGGACCGCGGTGGGGCCGGGGTGTCGTGGGAGGGCCGCCTCACGGGTGGACCCGTGCGGCGTGGGAGGCTCGGCTCACGCCGAGCCGAGTTCGTTGTCGATGAAGGCGAAGACGTCGTCGGCGGAGGCGCCCTCCAGCCGTCCGGCGACGGTGTCGGCGTCCTGGCCGAGGATCTTGTTCAGGTCGCCCAGCAACGACTGCAGACGGGTGGTGATCCGGCCCTGCTCGATGTCCTCGGCGGCGAGGTCGCCCAGCCGGGCCGCGACCCGGTCGAGTTCGGCGACGACCGAGTCCACGGAGGTGCCGGCGCCCGCGAGTTCGGTCCCCAGGTACTTGGCGAGGGCGGCCGGGGTGGCGTAGTCGAAGATGAGCGTGGCCGGCAACGGCACCCCGGCGGCACTGCTGATCCGGTTGCGCAGATCGACCGAGGTGAGCGAGTCGAAGCCCAGGTCGCGGAAGGCGGTGGCCGGCTCGACCGCGTCGGCACTGCCGTAGCCGAGGACCGCTGCGGCCTGCCCGCACACCAACTCCTGTAGAGCGCGCTCGCGTTCACCGCCCGTGAGACCGGCGAGCTTCTCGGCGAAGCCGTCCACCGCGCTAGCCTCGGCGCCCCCGCCCGTGCCGCGCCGCGCCTCGGGCAGCGCGGACAGCAGGGCGCTGGGCCGGCTCGACGTGAACGCGGGCGCGAACACGGACCAGTCGACGTCGGCGACGGTGACGGTGGTGTCCGCGCCGTTCAGGGCGCGGCCGAGTGCGGTCAGGGCGCGCTCGGGGTCGAGGAGGTGCATGCCCATCGCGCGGGCGGCCGAGCGAACCGTGCCGTGGGCGGCCATGCCGTCGCCGCCCCACGGTCCCCAGGCCACCGAGGTGCCGGGCAGTCCGGCCGCGCGCCGGTGCTCGGCGAGGGCGTCGAGGAAGGCGTTGGCGGCGGCGTAGTTGGCCTGGCCGGCGCCGCCGACCGTGGCGGTCAGGGACGAGAAGAGGACGAACGCCGACAGGTCGCGGTCCGCGGTGAGTTCGTGCAGATGGCGGGCGGAGCGGGCCTTGGCGGCGAGGACGCCGGCGAACCGCTCGGGGGTGAGCGCGTCCAGGACGCCGTCGTCGAGGACTCCGGCCAGGTGCATGACGGCGGTGAGGGGGTGCTCGTCCGGTACGGAGTCCAGCAGCGCGGCGAGCGCCTCGCGGTCGGCCACGTCGCAGGCGGCGAGGGTCGCCTTCGCGCCGGCGTCGGTGAGTTCGCGGAC
>NZ_CM002285.1:522111-526061 GCF_000497445.1 Streptomyces roseochromogenus subsp. oscitans DS 12.976
GTGCCGGACGGCTTCCAGGGGGCGCCGGCACGGGCCGGGGCGTGCTCCAGACGGCGGCCGTAGGCGCCGGACTCCCGGATGACGACCTGGTCCTCACCGCCCGCGTCGCCGAGCAGCGCGGCCAGCCGGGCGACGGTCTGCGGACCGATCTCGGCGGGCAGGTCGATCAGACCGCCCCAGCGGTCGGGGTGTTCGAGAGCGGCGACCCGGCCGAGGCCCCACACCTGGGCCTGCGCGAAGCCGGAGACCTCGGCGGCCGGCCCATGGGAGACGGCATCGCGGGTGACGCACCACAGCGGTGCGGTGATCTCGGTGTCCCCAAGTGCCTGTACGAGGGCGGCAGTCGAGGTCAGTTCGGTGACCGGCGCCAGCAGGGACAACACACCGTCGACACCGCCCCGGCCGGCCAGCAGCCCGGCCAGTTCGGTACGGCCGGCGGCTTCCGGTGCCGTCACGCTGTCGACGTGCAGGCCCCGGTCGGTGAGTCCGGTCAGGACAGCGCTCGTCCACGGGTCGTCGCAGGCGGGGACGACGGCCAGCCAGTGGCCGCCGAGCGCCGGGGTGGCGGCGGGGGCCAGCGGTTCCCAGGTGACGCGGTAACGCCAGCCGTCGGCGGTGGCGTTGGCCTGCCGCTGCTCGTGCCAGGCGGCCAGGGCCGGTACGACGGCGGCGACGGACGTCTCGTCGGCGACGCCGAGGGTGGCGGCGACGGCGGTCACGTCCTGCTCCCGGACCAGCTCCCAGAACGGGTCGGCCGCGTCACCGCCCGCGCGAGCCGCCGCGGAGCGCTCGGCCTGCAGGATGGGCGCGTCCTCCCAGTGCCGGTCGCGGCGGAACGGATAGGTGGGCAGATCGGCTTTCCGGCCGCCGGCGAACACGACCGTCCAGTCGGGGCCGGTGCCGGTCAGGTGCAGGCGGCACACGGCGTCGATGAGGGCGGCGTCCTCGTCCCGGTCGCGGCGCTGGGTGCCGATGACGTCGGGCACCACGCCCTGCGCCATGGTGGTGAGCACCGCGTCGGGGCCGACCTCCAGGAAGCGGGTGGCGCCTTCGGCGGCCAGCGCGGTCACCCCGTCGTGGAAGCGGACGGCCTCACGGACGTGCCGTACCCAGTACTCGGGCGAGGTGAGTTCGTCGGCCATGCGGCCGGTGACGTTGGAGACGACCGGCAGGGCGGGCTCGTGGAAGGTGAGGCCGGCCAGTACCTCGCGGAACGCGTCGAGCATGGGGTCCATGCGACGGGAGTGGAAGGCGTGGGACACCTTCAGCCGGGTGGTCTTCTCCACCTTCGCGGCGACGGCGAGTACGGCCTCCTCGTCGCCCGAGACCACCACCGCACGCGGGCCGTTGACGGCCGCGATGTCGACGCCGTCGGTGAGCAGCGGCGTGACCTCGGCCTCGGAGGCGAGCAGGGACACCATCGTGCCGCCGGCCGGCAGTTCCTGCATCAGCCGGCCGCGGGCCGCGACCAGCACGACCGCGTCCTTCAGCTCCAGGACACCGGCGACGTGCGCGGCGACAACCTCGCCGATGGAGTGTCCGGCGAGCAGGTCCGGGCGGATGCCCCAGTGCTCCAGCAGCCGGTACAGGGCGGTCTCGAAGGTGAACAGGGCTGCCTGCGTGTAGACGGTCTGGTGCAGCGGGGACGCGGCCGGGTCGGCGGGCTCCTCGAACATCACCTCGCGCAGCGGCCGGTCCAGGTGGGCGTCGAAGGCGGCGCAGATCTCGTCGAAGGCGGCGGCGAACACCGGGAACGCGGCGTGCAGCGTGCGGCCCATGCCGGGCCGCTGGGAACCCTGGCCGGAGAACAGGATGCCGAGCCGGCCGGGTTCAGGGACCACGACGGCCGCCTGGCTGCCGTCGGCGACGGCGCGCAGCGAGGCCAGCAGTTCGTGCCGGTCGCGGCCGGTGACGGCGGCCCGGTGAGTGAACAGGGCGCGCGTGGTGGCCAGCGAGTACCCGACGTCGTACGGGTCGAGGTCACCGGCGGCCGTGAGCAGCCGCTCCGCCTGCCGCTGGACGGCGTCGGAGCCCTTGCCGGACAGCACCCACGGGACGACGGGCAGCGCGGCACGCTCGGGGGCGGGCCGGTCGGTGTCGGCGGGCGGCGCCTCTTCGAGGATGGTGTGGGCGTTGGTGCCGGAGATGCCGAAGGAGGAGACGCCGGCGCGGCGCGGGCGGCCGTCGGGGGTGTCCCAGGACTGGGGCTCGGTGAGCAGGCGGATGTCGCCCGCGGTCCAGTCGACGGCGGTGCTGGGCTTCTCCACGTGCAAGGTGCGCGGCAGGGTGCCGTGGCGCATCGCCATGACCATCTTGATGACGGCGCCGACACCGGCCGCGGCCTGCGGGTGGCCCATGTTGGACTTGATGGAGCCGAGCCAGATCGGCCGGTTCTCCGGCCGGTCCTGCCCGTACGCGGCGATGACGGCCTGGGCCTCGATGGGGTCGCCGAGGGTGGTGCCGGTGCCGTGCGCCTCGACCGCGTCGATGTGGTGCGGGGCGAGCCGGGCGTCGGCGAGGGCCTGCTGGATGACGCGGATCTGGGCCGGACCGCTCGGCGCGGTCAGGCCGTTGGAGGCGCCGTCCTGGTTGACGGCGCTGCCGCGGACGACGGCGAGCACCTCGTGGCCGCTCCGCAGGGCGTCGGACAGCCGCTCCACGAGCAGCATCCCGGCGCCCTCGGCCCAGGCGGCGCCCGCGGCATCGTCGGAGAAGGAGTGGCAGCGCCCGTCGGGGGACAGCGCGCGGCGCTCGCTGAACTCGATGAACATCTCGGGGCTGGCCATGACGGCGGCGCCGCCCGCGAGCGCCAGCGAACACTCCCCCTTGCGCAGCGACTGGATCGCCGAGTGCAGCGCCACCAGGGAGGAGGAGCAGGCGGTGTCCATGGTGACCGCGGGGCCCTCCAGGCCCAGGGTGTAGGCGATACGGCCGGAGACGATACTGCCGGAGATGGTGCCGCCGATGTAGTCGTGGTGCATCAGGCCGACGAAGACACCGGTCGGGGTGCCCTTGACCGTGTGGGGGTCGATGCCTGCGCGCTCGAAGGCCTCCCAGGCGACCTCCAGCAGCAGCCGCTGCTGCGGGTCGGTGCCGGGCGCGTCCTTGGGGCTGATGCCGAAGAACGCGGGGTCGCATTCGGCGGCGTCGTGCAGGAAGCCGCCGTGGCGGACATAGGACTTGCCGGGGGCGCCGGGCTCGGGGTCGTAGATCGCCTCGACGTCCCAGCCGCGGTCGGTGGGGAACTCGGTGACGACGTCGATGCCCTCGTGCACGATGCGCCACAGGTCCTCCGGGGTGCGCACGCCCCCGGGGTAGCGGCAGCCCATGCCGATGATGGCGACGGGCTCGCGGTCCCGCTCCTCCAGCTCCCGTACGCGGCGGCGGCTGCGCTCCAGCTCGGTCGTGGCCCGCTTGAGGTAGTCGCGGAGCTTGCCGGCCGTGGCCGAGTCTTCCATCACTGGGCTCCCAGTTCGTTGTCGAGCTTGGCGAAGAGTTCTTCGTCGCTGGCTTCCCGGAAGTCCGCCGGCGCCTCGGGCGCGGGGTGACGTCCGTGGGTGTCCTGCCAGCTGCGCAGCAGCGCTTCGAGGCGCGCGGTGACGCGGGCGTGGCTGCCGTCCTGGTCGGGCAGGCCGTGCAGGGCGGTTTCGAGGCGGTCCAGCTCGGCCAGCGCCGACCGGGTGAGGTCGGCCGGTCCGGGCACGAGCGCGGTCTTGAGGTGGACGGCGAGGGTGAGGGGGGTGGGCTGGTCGAAGACGAGCGTCGCCGGCAGGGTGAGGCCGGTGGCGCCCGCGAGGAGGTTGCGCAGTTCGACGGCGGCGAGCGAGTCGAAGCCCATGTCCTGGAAGGCGCGCCCCGGGTCGACCGACTCCGGCGAGGGGTGCCCGAGTACGCCGGCGACGTGGGTGCGGACCAACTCCAGCAGGGCGCGGTCCCGTTCGGCTTCGGCC
>NZ_CM002285.1:527206-538982 GCF_000497445.1 Streptomyces roseochromogenus subsp. oscitans DS 12.976
CGGGTACGCCGTCCGGCCGGGCGCGCAGCGCGGCGGCGTCCAGCCGTACGGGTACCAGTACGGCGTCCTCGGCGCTGAGTCCGGCGTCGAAGGTGCGCAGACCCTGGGACGGGGTCAGCGGCGGCAGGCCGAGGCGGCGCAGCCGCTCCAGGTCGGCGGCGTCGATGCCGGCGCTCATGCCGCCGGAGCCGGACCACAGGCCGTACGCGAGGGAGACCGCGGGCAGGCCGAGTGCACGGCGGTGCGCGGCGAGGCCGTCGAGGAAGGTGTTGGCGGCGGCGTAGTTGGCCTGGCCGCCGCCGACCAGCAGACCGGCGGTGGAGGACAGCAGCACGAAGGCCGACAGGTCCTTGCCGCGGGTCAGTTCGTGCAGGTTCCAGGCGGCGTCCACCTTGGGCCGCAGCACCCGGTCGACCTTGTCCGCGTCCAGGGTGGCCAGCACACCGTTGTCGACGACGCCGGCGGCGTGCACCACGGCCCGTACGTCGTGCCCGTGCCCGTCGAGCAGCGCGGCCAGCTCTGCGCGGTCGGCGGCGTCGCACCGGGCGAGGGTCACCTCGGCGCCCAACTCGGTCAATTCATCGCCCAGTTCGGTCGCCCCCGGGGCGTCCGCGCCGCGCCGCCCGGCCAGCAGCAGGCGCCTTACGCCGTGCTCGGTGACCAGGTGACGGGCGATCAGGGCGCCGAGGCCGCCGGTGCCGCCGGTGATCAGGACGGTGCCGTCCGGGTCCCAGGCGAGCGGTCCGCCGGGCTTGGCGCGGGCCAGCCGCGGCACCCGTACCTCGCCGTCCCGCACCGCGACCTCCGGTTCGCCGGAGGCGAGGGCCGTGGCGAGAGCGGGGCCCGGGCCGGCGCTGCCGTCGCTGTCGACCAGCAGGAACCGGCCGGGGTTCTCGGCCTGGGCGGCGCGGACGAGTCCGTACAGCGGGGCGTGGGTGAGGTCGCCGGTGCGCAGGAGCACGGCCAGCCGACGGTCGGCACGGTGCTCGTCGGCCGGCCAGGTGCGCAGAGTGTCCAGGGTGGCGTTCACCCGGTCCCGTACCAGGGCGGGCAGGTCCGTTACGGCGTCGGGCGCGGTCGGTACGGCCAGGACCACCAGCTCGGGGACCTGGTCGGTG
Source organism: Streptomyces roseochromogenus subsp. oscitans DS 12.976 (assembly GCF_000497445.1). Taxonomy (NCBI): domain Bacteria; kingdom Bacillati; phylum Actinomycetota; class Actinomycetes; order Kitasatosporales; family Streptomycetaceae; genus Streptomyces; species Streptomyces roseochromogenus. The sequence goes on from NZ_CM002285.1 coordinate 528,325, forward strand.
GAGGTGAGGGCGGCGAGGTCGGGGTACTGGGGCGCGTCGAGACCGGTGTCGGCGCGGTCGGCATCATCAAGGATTGCGCTGCCTAGGCCGCACACGGCCAGGGCGGGCATGGCGGCCGTGGCCGGGCCGGGTGCCGGGACGAGGTCGAGCCGGTGGAGCGGGTCGTCGCCGTCCCCGGCGAGCTGCTCGGCGGAGACGGGGCGGGCCACGAGGCTGCGCACGGTCGCGACGGGTGCGCCGGTGGCGTCGGCGAGGGCGAGGGTGACGGCGTCGGAGCCGGACGGGGACAGGTGGAGGCGCAGGGTGTCGGTGCCCGCCGCGTGCAGGGTGACGCCGCCCCAGGCGAACGGCAGCACGGCCTGGCCGCCGGGGAGGTCGAGCAGATTGACGTGCAGGACGGCGTCCAGGAGGGCCGGGTGCACGCCGAACGCGGCGGCGGTTGCGCGGGCGCTCTCGGGCAGGGCCGCCTCGGCGAACAGTTCGTCACCGCGGCGCCACATGGAGCGCAGGCCCTGGAAGACCTCGCCGTAGCCGTAGCCGGTGCGGGCCAGGCCGGGGTAGAGGCCGTCCAGATCGACGGGTTCGGCGCCCTCGGGCGGCCAGGCGGTCAGGTCCGCCGGGCGCGCCTCGTCGGCGGGTGCGGAGGTGAGGACACCGGCGGCGTTGCGGGTCCACGGGGTGTCCGGGGTGTCGGTGGTGTCGGCGCGGCGGGACCAGACGGTCAGCTCCCGGCGTCCGTCCCGTTCCCCGCCGACGGCGACCTGGACGGCCAGTGCGCCCTGCTCGGGAAGGATCAGCGGGGCGTGCAGGGTGAGTTCGCCGACGGTGTCACAGCCGCTGCGCTCCGCGGCCCGCAGAGCCATCTCGACGAAGGCGGTGCCGGGCAGCAGCACGGTTCCGTGTACGGCGTGGTCGGCCAGCCACGGATGGGAGGCGAGGGAGAGCCGGCCGGTGAGCACCGCTCCCCCGGTGTCGGGCAGTTCGGTCGCGGCGGTCAGCAGCGGATGGCCGGTGGCGCTCTGCCCGAGGCCGTCGGCGTCGCCGCTGCCGCCGCCGGTGGCCTCCAGCCAGAGGCGTTCGCGCTGGAAGGCGTAGGTGGGCAGAGCGGTGCGCCGGGCGTCGTGCGGGGCGAAGAACGCCGTCCAGTCCACGGCGGTGCCGGCCGCCTGCAGCCGGGCCACGGCCGTGACCAGGTCGCGTTCCTCGTCACCGTCCCGACGCAGCCCGGCGACGGTCACACTGTCCTCGGGCAGGCAGTCCGCGGCCAGGGCGGTGAGGGCCGCGTCGGGGCCGACTTCGAGGAACGTCCGTACGCCCAGCTCGTGCAGGGCGGTGACGGCGTCGGCGAAGCGGACGGCCTCGCGGGCGTGGCGCACCCAGTACTCGGGCGTGGACAGGTCGGCCGGGTCGGCGAGGGCGCCCGTGAGCGTGGAGACGATGGGGATGCGCGGCTCCTCGAAAACACACTGGGCGGCGACCTCGGCGAAGCCGGCCAGCATCGGCCGCATCAGCGGCGAGTGGAAGGCGTGCGAGACCTTCAACCGCTTGCTCTTCGCGAAGCGTGCGGCGACGGCGTCTACGGCGTCCTCGGCGCCCGAAATCACCACGGAGCGGGGGCCGTTGAGGGCGGCGAGGCCGACCCGGTCGTCCAGGTGGGGGGTGACCTCGTCCTCGGTGGCGCGCAGCGCGGCCATGGCGCCGCCCGCGGGCAGGGCAGCCATCAGGGAGCCGCGGGCGAGGACGAGCCGCACGGCGTCCGGCAGGGACAGCACGCCGGCGACATGGGCGGCGGCCAGTTCACCGACGGAGTGACCGGCCAGGTGGTCGGGGGTCACGCCCCAGGACTCCAGGAGGCGGTACAGGGCCACTTCGGTGGCGAAGAGGGCGATCTGCGCGTAGTCGGTACGGGTCAGCAGGTTGCCGTCGGTGTCGATCACCTCGGCGAGCGGCCGTTCCAGGCTCCGGTCGGCGAGTGCGCACACCGCGTCGAAGGCCTCCGCGTACACCGGGAAGGCCCGGTGCAGGGCCCGGCCCATGCCGACCCGCTGTGCTCCTTGGCCGGTGAACAGGAAGGCGGTCTTGCCGCCGACCGGGGTGAGCGGGGTCGCGGCGGCGAGCTGGGCGAGCAGGCCGGCGGTGTCCCGGCCGACTGCGACGGCGCGGTGCTCGAACTGGCCACGAGTGGTGGCCAGCGACAGACCGAGGTCGGCGGGGCGGGTGCCGGGATGCGCGTCGAGGTGCTCACGCAGCCGCCCGATCTGCCCGGCGAGGGCCTGACGGCTGCGCCCGCTGACGATCCAGGCGACGCAACTCCCCCCGCTCGTGGCCGGGTTGTCCCCGTCCTCGGCCGAAACCGGTTCGTCGGGCGCCTGTTCCAGGACGACGTGCGCGTTGGTGCCGCTGATGCCGAAGGAGGAGACGGCGGCGCGGCGGGGCCGGCCGGCGTCGGGCCACGGGCGCCGCTCCAGGGCCAGTTCGACGGCGCCCGCGCTCCAGTCCACCTGGTCGCTTGGGGCATCGACGTGGAGCGTCGGCGGAACCTCGCCGTTCCGCATGGCCAGCACCATCTTGATGACCCCGGCGACACCCGCGGCGGCCTGGGTGTGCCCGAGGTTGGACTTGACCGAGCCCAGCAGCAGCGGCTCCGCGCGGTCCTGGCCGTAGGTGGCGAGCAGGGCCTGGGCCTCGATCGGATCGCCGAGGGCGGTGCCGGTGCCGTGCGCCTCGACCACGTCGACGTCGGCGGCGGAGAGCCCGGCACCAGCCAGCGCCTGCCGGATGACCCGCTGCTGGGACGGGCCGTTGGGCGCGGTCAGCCGGCTGCTGGCGCCGTCGGAGTTGACGGCGCTGCCGCGGATGACGGCGAGCACGGGATGGCCGTTGCGCTGGGCGTCGGCGAGCCGTTCCAGCAGCAGCATGCCGGCGCCCTCGCCCCAGCCGGTGCCGTCGGCCGCCGCGGCGAACGCCTTGCAGCGGCCGTCCGGCGCGAGCCCGCGCTGCCGGCTGAAGTCGACGAAGGTCTCCGGTGTGGACATCACGGTGACACCGCCGGCCAGGGCGAGCGAGCACTCCCCCGACTGCAGCGCCCGCACCGCCCAGTGCAGGGCGACCAGCGAGGAGGAGCAGGCGGTGTCGACGGTGACCACCGGTCCCTCCAGGCCGAAGGTGTAGGCGACGCGGCCGGAGGCGATGCTGGCGGCGCTGCCGTTGGCGAGGTAGCCGTCGAGGTCGTCGGGGACGGAGGTGAGGCGGGTGGCGTAGTCGTTGTACATCACGCCGGCGAACACGCCGGTGCGGCTGCCGCGCAGGGCGGCCGGGACGATGCCGGCCCGCTCGAAGGCCTCGTGGGAGATCTCCAGGAGCAGCCGCTGCTGCGGGTCCATGGCGAGGGCCTCGCGGGGGCTGATGCCGAAGAAGTCGTAGTCGAAGTCGGCGGCGTCGTGCAGGAATCCGCCGGTGCGGGCGTAGGTCTTGCCGGTGGCGTCCGGGTCGGGGTCGTACAGGGCGTCCACGTCCCAGCCGCGGTCGGCCGGGAAGTCGGACACCGCGTCGGTCCCCGAGGCGACCAGGTCCCACAGGTCCTCGGGTGTGGTGACGCCGCCCGGGTAGCGGCAGCCGATGCCGACGACGGCGACCGGGCCGTGCGCGCGTTGCTCGTTCTCGCGCAGCCGTCGCCGCGCCTCTCGCAGGTCAGCGGTTGTCCGCCTGAGATAGTCGAGCAGTTGCTCTTCGTTAGTCACCAGCGCGCCATCCGATCGAGATCGAAGTGAGGGCCTCGGCCGTGCGGATCGTCTCCGGACGGTTTCCGGTCCGCTTCTCCTCCGCAGTCGGAGGCTAGGCAGGCACCGATGACGCAGGACACCCCTACAGCCCCCAGGGGCCCCTGCACGGGGTAAGGGGTCCTGGGGAACAACACACCTTCCGGCACCGGGAAGGCATGCGATGGCGCGCGACGACTCAGCGCCCATGCCGACGGGACGACGCCTCCGTCTGCGTCAGAGACAACGCCCTGGTCGCTCAGCCGGTGCCCTCGTCGCCGTGCAGGCGGGCGGTGAGCAGGGAGCGTTCGGCGGGGTTGGCGGTGAGGTGCAGGGCCTCGCGGTCGGCCGCGGCGGCCTCCTCCTCGCGGCCGAGGTCGCGCAGGAGTGCGGCCCGGGTGGCGTGGAAGAGGTGGTAGCGGGCCAGCCGGCCGGTGAGGGCCTCAACCTGGGCCAGTGCGGCGGCCGGGCCTTCGGTGTGGCTGATGACGACGGCGCGGTTCAGGCGTACGACCGGTGAGGGGTCGAGGGCCAGCAACATGTCGTAGAGCCGGAGCAGTTGGGGCCAGTCGGTCTCTTTCCAGCCGGGTGCCTCGCAGTGTACGGCGGTGATGGCGGCCTCGATCTGGTAAGGCCCGGTCCGCCCGAGCGAGGCGGCCCGCTCGATGAGGGCGGTGGCGCTGCGGATGCGCTGTGCGTCCCAGCGCGTGCGGTCCTGGTCGGCAAGCGGTACGAGCCGTCCGCCGGCGTCCAGGCGAGCGGGCCAGCGGGCCGCGTGCAGGCGGATCAGCGCCAGCAGGCCGAGGGGCTCCGGCTCCTGGGGCAGGGCGGCGGCCAGCAGCGCGGCCAGCCATTCCGCGTCGTCGACCAGCTCGCGCCGCACGCCCAGGTCTCCTCCGGTGGTGAAGCAGCCCTCGTTGAAGACCAGGTACACCACGCGCATGACCTGGGGCAGCCGTTCGGCGCGCTCCTCGGGTTCCGGCGCGCGGTAGGGGATGCCGGCCGTCGCGATCTTCCGTTTGGCCCGGGTCACGCGCTTGGCGAGGGTGGGTTCGGGCACCATGAACGCCCGCGCGATCTCGGCGGTGGTCAGGCCCACCACGGCACGCAGCGTGAGGGCGACCTGCGCGTCGGGGTCCAGGGCCGGGTGGCAGCAGGTGAAGATGAGCCGCAGACGGTCGTCGGGCTCGCGCTCGGCCGAGTCGGGCAGGGCCTCGATGCGGGCTGCGAGCTGTGGGAGCCGGTCCTTGAAGCGGGCCTCGCGGCGGATCCGGTCGAGGGCCTTGTTGCGGGCGCAGGTGAGCAGCCAGGCTCCGGGGCGCCGGGGCGGGCCGGTGCTCGGCCAGCGCCGCAGTGCCTCCACGACGGCCTCGCCGACCATCTCCTCGGCCAGGTCGAAGTCGCCGAGGAGGCGGACCAGGCTGGCGGTCAGCCGGCCCGCCTCCTCGCGGAAGACCCGCTCGATCAGTGACCGCGTGGCCTGGGCGCCGACCGGGTCAGCGCTCGACAATCGGACGCACCTCCACCTTTCCGTCGGGCACCGGGAAGCTCGCCGCCAGTTCCAGGGCGGCGTCCAGGTCGGGCACCTCGACGATCGCGTAGCCGCCGATCGCCTCCTTGGCCTCCAGCAGCGGGCGGTCGATCATGCTGGAGTGGCCCTCCTCGACCACGACCGTCGTCGCGGTCTCGGGTTCGCGCAGCTGGTTGGCCTCGACGATCGTCCCGTCGGCGCGGTGCTTGGTGAACCATTCCACGATCCCGTCGAACACCTCCGCGCGCTCCTGCTCGGAGCCCTCCTCCTGCCAGGCGCCGCGGGTCAGCAGCAGTACGTACTTCATGGTGTCCTCCTTGGTCGTCATGCTTGTCTCTACCTTCACGACGAACAAGCCGGCGCCGACGGGACAGGGGTCGCCGGTTCAGTCCACCGGGATGTCCTCGGGCAGGCCCAGCACCGCGGACACCTGGTGCCGGATGGCGGTGAGCGCGCCGTCCAGGGTGACCGTGGGGTCGCGCAGCATGAGACGGATGCCGTGGGCGTCGCTCAGGGGAGGACGAGCGCGCAGGGTTCGTCCACGTCGGTGGGCGTGAACTCGCCGGACGCGATCCCGCGTCGTACCGCGTCGGTCACCCAGGTGTGCAGCTGCGCGTACAGGTCCACGGCGTAGGTACGGGTGGCTTCGTCGCGCAGCGCCCGGACCCACGGGTTCGGGCCCGGCGACGGCGACGCTACGGCTGCTGCCGGACGGCCGCGGCAGGTGGCCGCTCTCGCAAGGCGCCGTAGCCGATGAAGTACGCGGGGATCCGGCGGACCCAGCGGGACTCGGCGAGCAGACGGGCCACGCGCCGGGCCCTGGCGGCGCTCCCGAGGGGCGGCCTGCCCTGCAGGACAGGGGCGATGAAGCGGGCGTGGGCCGTGCGCTGGAGGGCCTGGGTGGCGACGGTGGTGGGAAGGCGGCGGCGCTGCACCCGGCGTACGTCGCGCAGGCCCACGGTGCCCCGGCGCAGCGGCCCGGTGAGACAGCGGGCGGCGGCCACGGCGTCCTGCACCGCGAGGTTGATGCCGATGCCGAAGACCGGGGACATCGCGTGCGCGGCGTCGCCGATGCACAGCAGGCCGGGGCGGTGCCAGCGGCGCAGCCGGTCCAGGCGTACGTCGAGCAGTTTGACCTCGTCCCACGAGCGCACGGCGTGCACGCGGCCGGCCATCCAGGGTGCGGCGGCAGCGAACTGGGCCAGGAAGCGGTCGAGGCCGGCGGCGCGGCGCTCGGCGTCGGTGCCCTTGGGGATGAGCCCGGCGCACTGCCAGTAGTCGCCGCGGTCGATCATCGCGGTCAGGAAGCGGTCACCGGCGGCGCCGACGAGCCCCTGCGGGTCGTCTTCCCGGCGCGGCAGCCGGAACCACCAGGCGTCCATCGGGCAGGCGAAGCCGTGCAGTCCCAGTTCCGGCCGGGCGCGGGCCAGTGAGCCGCGGCCGTCGCAGGCGACGGTGAGGAGGGCACGCAGCTCGCCGGTGCGGCCGTCGGAGGTGCGGTAGCGCACCCCGGTCACCCTCCCGGACTCGATCAGGAAGTCGGTCGCCTCCGTGTTCATCCGCAGATGGAAGGCCGGCTCGCGCCCCGCCTCGTCCGCGAGCAGGTCCAGCAGGTCCCACTGGGGCACCATCGCCACATAGTTGTAGGGACCGGGCAGCACCGAGAGGTCTCCGACCGTGACGTTCGAGCGGCTTGTTCCGACCGGCAGCTGGACGGTGTGCACCCGGCGCTGCGGCAGCCGGGCGAAGCGCTCGGCCAGACCGAGGTCGTCCAGCAGCGCCAGGGTGGAGGGGTGGACGGTGTCGCCGCGGAAGTCGCGCAGGAAGTCACCGTGCTTCTCCAGCACCGTCACGTCGACACCGGAGCGTGCCAGCAGCAGGGCGAGCACCATGCCCGCGGGGCCGCCGCCCACGACACAGCACGTGGTCCGTTCCATGGCAGTGCCGCCCTTCACGAGAGCAGTAATTCATCGGTCGATGAATATTCTACTCCTTCAGGCGGCCGCCGACCTCCCCGGTGCCGCGCTGTCGCGATGGATTGGCGTGTTCGAACCGGTCAGGGGGACGCCCGTCCCTCCCTGCCGGACGGCGACGATCTCCGCCGCGATCGACAGGGCGGTCTCCTCGGGTGTGCGGGCGCCCAGGTCGAGGCCGATCGGCGAGCGCAGCCGGGCCAGTTCCGCCTCGGTCACTCCTTCCGACCGCAGCCGGCGCTCGCGGTCCTCGTGGGTGCGGCGCGAACCCATCGCGCCGATGAACGCCGCCGGCATGCGCAGCGCCGCCTTCAGCAGCGGCACGTCGAACTTCGCGTCGTGGGTGAGCACGCACAGGACCGTACGGGCGTCGGTCCCGGTGCGGCTCAGGTAGCGGTGCGGCCAGTCGACGACGACCTCGTCGGCATCGGGGAAGCGGTGCCGCGTGGCGAACACCGGGCGGGCGTCGCAGACGGTCACGTGGTAGCCGAGGAACTTCCCGGCCCGGGCCAGCGCCGACGCGAAGTCGACCGCACCGAAGACGATCATGCGCGGGGGCGGCACGTTCGACTCCACCAGCAGGGTGACACCGGCGGGGCAGTGCGAGCCTCCCCCGGACTCCGTCCGGGGGGACCCCCGTCTCGCTCCGCTCGCCGAGAGGTCCACGGCGCCGGTGCGGCCTGCCTCCAGCAGGGCGCGGGCCTCGGCCGCCGCCGTCCGGTCCAGGTCCGGGTGGCCGCCGAGATCACCCTCGTACGTGCCGTCGGACCGGACCAGCAGGGCACGCCCGAGCAGTTCGGCCGGGCCGCGGGCGACCCGGGCGAGGGCCGCCGGCTCGTTCCGGGCGGCGGCCGAGAGAGCCGACGCCAGGACCGTCGCCGCCGGCCCGGCGACGGGCGTGATCAGGACCTCGATCGTCCCGCCGCAGGTCAGTCCCACGGCGAAGGCGTCCTCGTCGCTGTAGCCGAACCGTTCGAGCACGCTCGTTCCAGTCCGCAGCGCCTCCCGGCACAGGTCGTACACCGCGCCTTCCACGCAGCCGCCGGAGACGGAGCCGATGACGGTGCCGGCGCTGTCGACCGCGAGGGCGGCGCCGGGACCGCGCGGTGCGCTGCCGCCGACCGCCACCACGGTCGCGACGGCGAACTCCCGGCCCTCCTCGATCCAGCGCCGCAACTCGCCGGCCAGGTCAAGCATCCGGTGCTCCCGCGGCGGCCGACAGGACGCGGTCCGGCCGGATGGGCAGGCTCCGGTGGCGTACGCCGGTCGCGTGCCAGACCGCGTTGGCTACAGCGGCCGCGGCGCCGACGATGCCGATCTCGCCGATGCCCTTGATGCCGACCGGGTCGTCGGGGTCGTGGTCCTCGATCCAGTCGGCCTCGATCCGGGGTACGTCCGCGTGCGTCGCCACGTGGTAGCCCGCGAGGTCGGCGCCGACATGGCCGCCCGAGGCGCGGTCCCGGACGGCCTCCTCGTGCAGGGCCATGGAGATGCCCCAGATCATGCCGCCCAGGAACTGCCCGCGTGCGGTGAGCGGGTTGACGATCCGGCCCGCCGCGAAGATGCCGAGCATGCGCCGCACGCGCACCTCGCCGGTGGTGACGTCCACGGCGACCTCGGCGAACTGGGCGCCGAAGGAGTGGCGTTCGGCGGGCGCGAGGGCACCGATGGCCGCGGCGGTGTCGGACCGTACCGTGATCCCCTCGGGCGGGATGTCGGCGCCGAGGGCCAGCCGCTCCAGCAGTTCGCCGGCGGCGGTCTTGATGGCCCAGGACCAGGAGCGGGTGCCCATGGAACCGCCGGCGATCATCGCCGGTCCGAAGTCACTGTCCCCGATGCGCACGCGGACCCGTTCCGGCGCCACCCGCAGTGCGTCCGCGGCGACCAGGGTCAGTGCGGTACGGGCCCCGGTGCCGATGTCGGCCGCGGAGATCCGCACGGTGAAGGTGCCGTCCGGGTGCGCGGTCGCGGTCGCGGTGGACGGCGCGGCGCCGGACGGGAAGGAGGCCGCCGCCGTACCCGTACCGAGCAGCCAGCGGCCGTCCCGGCGCAGCCCGGGGCGCGGGTCGCGGTCCGCCCAGGCGAACCTGCGGGCACCCTCCCGGAAGCAGGCGGCCAGATTACGGCCGGCGAACGGCAGGCCGGAGACGGGCCCCTTGTCGGGTTCGTTGCGCAGGCGCAGCTCGATCGGGTCGATCCCGCACTTCTCGGCGAGTTCGTCCAGCGCCGCCTCCAGCGCGAACGACCCCGGCGCCTCACCCGGGGCACGCATGAACGTCGGGGTCGGCACGTCCAGCCGCACGACACGGTTGGCGGTGTGATGGGCATCGGCGTCGTACATCACCCGGGCCACCGCGGCGCTCGGTTCGATGAACTCGTGGACCGTGGAGGTCAGGCTGAGCGAGCGGTGCTCCAGGGCGCGCAGCCGTCCGTCGGCGTCGGCGCCGAGCCGGACGCGCTGGGTGGTGGGGCTGCGATAGCCGGCCAGCGAGAACATCTGTCGCCGCGTCAGGACGACTCGTACCGGCCGCTGCAGGACGGTCGCGGCCATCACGGCGGCCACCTGGTGGGCGCGTACCCCCTTGCTGCCGAAGCCGCCGCCGACGTGTTCGGAGCGTACGCGGACGGCGGACGGATCGAGCGAGAAGAGGTTGGCGAGCTCGCCGACGACCCAGGTGGCGCCCTGGTTGGAGTCGATCACTTCCAGGCGGCCGCCGTCCCAGCGGGCGGTCGCCGCGTGCGGCTCCATCGGGTTGTGGTGCTCTTCGGGGGTCGTGTACTCGGCGTCCACGACGATGGCCGAGGAGGCCAGTGCGGCGTCCAGGTCGCCCTTCTCCGTCACCGCGGGCAGATGGCCGTCCACCGGGTAGGCGTCCGGGTGCTCGCCGCCGAACTCGACGTCGTGGGGCTCCTCTTCGTAGTGCACGACGAGCGCCTCGGCGGCCTCCCGGGCCTGTTCGGACGTCTCGGCGACGACCAGCGCGACCGGCCAGCCGAGGTGGGGCACCTGGTCGTGCTGGAAGACGGCGATGGTCGGATCCGGGCGCATGCCCATCAGGCCGGTGTAGTCGGTCTCGACCCGTGGGGCGTTGCGGTGGTCCAGGACGGAGAGGACGCCCGGCATGGCGAGAACGGGCTCGGTGTCGAGGGCGCGGATGCGGCCGCGGGCGACCGTGGACAGCACCAGCCAGCCGTACGCGAGGCCGGCGAAGGGCACCTCACCGGCGTAGCGGGCCGCTCCGGTGACCTTGTCCCGGCCCTCGATGCGGGTGTGCGCGGTGCCGACGGAGGGCGTCCGTACGGGCACCCCGGTGGTGACGGTGGTCATCGTGCGGCCTCCTCGGCGAGTTCGGACAGGACGGCCACCACGAGATTGCGGATGAGGTCCACTTTGTA
>NZ_CM002285.1:539863-568314 GCF_000497445.1 Streptomyces roseochromogenus subsp. oscitans DS 12.976
ACGCACGTCCAGCGCGGCGGCCAGGGAGCCGAGGGCGAACGCGTACGAGGCGCGCTCGCGCACCTTGCGGTAGCGGGAGTGGGCGGCCACCGGAGCGGGCGGCAGCGTGATGCCGGTGATCAGCGCCCCGGCCGGCAGGGCGGTCTCGCGGTGCGGGGTGTCCCCGACGGGCAGATAGAAGTCCGCCAGCGCCAACTCCCCCGCCCCGTCCGCCGTTTCGAAGTGCACGACGGCGTCGAACGCGGCGAGGGCGACGGCCATGTCCGAGGGGTGTACGGCCACACAGTGGTCGGACGCGCCCAGGATGGCGTGGTTGTGGTGTTCGCCCGCGAGGGCGGGACAACCGCTGCCGGGCCGCCGCTTGTTGCAGGGGCGGGTGACGTCGGTGAAGTAGCCGCAGCGGGTGCGCTGCAGCAGATTCCCGCCGACCGTGGCCATGTTGCGCAGCTGTCCGGACGCGCCGGCCAGCACCGCCTGCGCGAGCGCCGGGTAGCGGCGCCGGACCTCGGGATGCGCGGCCAGGTCGCCGTTGGTGACGGTGGCCCCGATACGCAGACCGCCCTCTGGCGTCGACTCGATCTCGTCGAGCGGGAGTTCACGGATGTCGACGAGCCGAGCGGGCCGCTCGACACCGGTCTTCATGAGGTCGACGAGGTTGGTGCCGCCACCGAGGAAGCGGGTGTCCGGATCGGCGCCGAGCAGGGCGACGGCGCCGGCGACGTCGAACGCCCGCTGATAGTCGAACTCCCTCATGCCACGGCCTCCTTCGCCTCCGCGACGGCACTGACGGACCCCTCGTCCACACACACTTCTGCCGCGCGGGCCACCGCCTCGACGATCGACACATACGCGCCGCAGCGGCACAGATTGCCGCTCATCCGCTCCCGGATCTCGTCGGCGGTCAGGGAGGGCGGCCCCGCTTCGGGGCGGACGTCCTCGGTGACGGCGCTCGGCCAGCCCGCCGCGTGCTCCTCGATCACTCCGATCGCGGAGCAGATCTGTCCCGGAGTGCAGTAACCGCACTGGTAGCCGTCCAGATCGAGGAAGGCCTGCTGCACGGGGTGCAGCCGGTCGCCGTCGGCCACGCCTTCGATGGTGGTGATCTCGCGGCCCTCGGCCGCCACGGCCAGCTGCAGACACGCAACCGCCCGGCGCCCGTCCAGCAGGACCGTACATGCCCCGCATTGTCCCTGGTCACAGCCCTTCTTGGTGCCGGTGAGATCGAGGCGCTCACGCAGGGCGTCGAGCAGGGTGGTGCGGTGGTCGACGGGCAGTGTGTACTTCTCGCCGTTGATCTTCAGAGTGATGACACTGGACGTCGATGAGGCCATCAGTAGCTTCTTTCGCATTGCCAGGACAGACGGTCGGGAACCGGCGGCCCGGGTTTTGGGCTGCGCGGGAAGTGCGTCGTGCGGGTCTGTGCCGCGGGGTGGAGCGCATATGCGGGATGCCGGGACCGGAAAAGGTGGCAGCTGCGGACTGCCGTAGGGTCGCGCCCACGGCTATCGTGGACGTAACCGGACAGCTGTCCGCTGTGAAACGTAACGGACAGCTGTCCGGTTAGCAAGAGCGAGGTTCGGTCACGAACTCTCGAGGAGGACGAGTGCCGCAGCAGAAGGACTCACCCCGGCGCTCGGACGCGCAGCGCAACCGCGAGCGCATCCTGGACGTGGCACTCGCCGAACTGTCGCGGTGCGCGGACGCACCGCTGAGCATGATCGCGAAGAAGGCCGGGGTCGGGCAGGGGACGTTCTACCGCAACTTCCCCAACCGGGAATCACTCGTCCTGGAGATCTACCGCCACGAGATGCAACAGGTCGCCGACAGCGCGACCCATCTGCTCCAGACCCGGGCACCCGACGAGGCACTGCGCGCCTGGATGGACCGGCTCGCCGAGTTCGCCATGGCCAAGGCCGGTCTGGCCGGCGCGATCCGGCAGGCCACCGGCGCACCGGGCGGCCCGGCGAAGCCGCCCCACACGCCGGTGACGGCAGCGGCGGAACTCCTGCTGCGTGCCAACGACGACGCCGGCACCATCCGCCCCGGAGTCACCGCGGAGGACTTCATGCTCGCCATCGCGGGCCTCTGGCAACTGGACCCGCACGACGACTGGCGCTCACGCGCCACCCGGCTCCTCGACCTGGTCATGGCGGGCCTGCGCACCGGGGCACCGGGGGCGTGAGCGCTGCGCCGCCGGCGGCGGCTTCGTCGCGGGCCCTGGGGCACACGCCTGCTCGGTGAGCGCGTCCAGCAGGAGACCTGGCGTACCACCCACCTCACGCACGTCCACGCCCAGCTCGGCGTCCGCTCACGCGGCGAACCGGCGGCGCGCTTCAAGGCATCGCCTGGCGACGGTCCAGGTACGGGCGGGACTCACCCCAGGACTGCGGCCGGCTCTACGGCCGGGCGGGGAGCGCCGGGGGGCGCTCCCCGCTCGGGTCAGCGGTCGGCGGCGCTCGTCGCGTCCCGGTCGGCCGCGGCGGCCGCGGACTGGGCCGCGTCCACCTTCTGCTGCATCTGCGCGAGTTGCGAGGGCTGAGTGGAGGGGGATGCCCCGGACGGGGCCTTCGGGGAGGCGCCGTCGTGATGGGCGCAGCCCGCGGTGAGCGCCACCAGCGCGGCGGCCGTCGTCGCGAGGAGCAGGCGCCGGGCCCGCATCAGCCGGTCGCCTTCCCGTTGCCGTTGGCCTGGCACCAGGTCTTGACGGCTGTCAGGTCCTTCTGGCGCTGCTCCAGGCTGGTCCGCAGCGACTTGCGGAAGTCCAGCCGGTTCTGGAGGTAGGTGGCGATCTCGGTGTGGCCGGCCTTCTTCGCGTTGTCGACGCGCTTCTCCAGCCGCGCCACCGAGCCGCGCGTTCCGGCGCCGGCGTCGAGCCGCTTCAGGGCCCGTTCGATACGGCGGTCGATCTTCGGCACCCGCTTGCACAGCGCGCGAGCCCCGTCACCGGCCGGCTTCGCGCCGGTCGTGCCGCCGGCCGGCTTCGCACCGGTCGTGTCGTCGGCCGCGGAGGCCGCTCCCGCCGTGCCGGCCAGCACCGCAGTCACAGCGAGCCCCGCGAGCAGCGTGCGCGTCCGTCGTCGTACGTACATCTGCCTCTCCGTTCACTTCCCCGGACGGTCAGGTCGTCCGTCCGTCGAGACGGAGGCTAGGGAGTGTCTTTGGGGAAACTCTGTGACCGATTTGCCCCGGCTGTACCGATCAGCCAGTCGCGCCGGTCCGGCAGCCCGCCGCCGCCCGAGGGCAGCCGCACCTCGAAGCGGGCCCCGGCGCCGTCCGGTCCGTCCGTCACGCCGACGCTTCCCCGGTGCAGCGCCGCCTGCTGGGCGACGAGGGTGAGGCCGAGCCCGGAGCCCGCGCTGTCGGGGCCGCGCTGGAACCGCTCGAAGATCCGGCGCCTGGCGTCGGGCGGCACACCGGGCCCATGGTCGTCCACGGTGATCAGCACCTGCTCCGCCGTCGCACGCACCCCCACCCGAAGCCGTGCCCGGCCCCGCGCGTCCCGGCCGTGGGCCAGCGCATTGCCGAGCAGGTTGTCCAGCAGCAGCCTCAGGCCCGGCTCCCAGCCGTGCACCGTGAGTCCGGGGGCGGCGTCCAGGGTGATCTCGGCGTCGGGGGCCCGGCGGCGGGCCTCGGCGACGGCCGCGTCCGCCACGTCGGCGAGATCGACACGGCGGAACGCCTCCGCCTCCACCAGGTCCCCACGGCCCAGCTCGCGCAGCATCGCCAACAGGCCCTGCATCCGGGCGTGTTCGCTTCGCAGGTCGGCGAGGACCTCGGTACGGTCGGGTGCGGGCAGGCCCGGGTGGCCGGTGAGGATGTCGAGGTTGGTGCCCATGCTCATCAGCGGGGTGCGCAGCTCGTGCGCCGCCGCCGAGGAGAAGGAGCGGGCGGTGTCCAGGGCCTCGGCGGTGCGGGCGGCCTGTTCGTCGTAGCGGGCGAGGACGGTCCGCAGGGTGGCGGCCAGCTCGTCGACCTCGGTCACTCCGGTGCGCCTCTCGTCGAGGCGGGCGCTGCTGGTGCGCGGGTCGAGGCCGGCGGTGCGGCGGGTGAGACGGCGCAGCGGGGCACTCGTACCGGCGGCCAGGCCCCAGGCGAGCAGGCCCGACAGGGGCGCGGCGAAGACCGCGGTGAGGAGGACGCGGTTGCGTACGAGCCGGATCTGGGCGCGGTCGGCGGTGTCGGGCGCGAAGACCCACAGGGTGCCGCTGACGGTGGTGCCCCTGACGGGCCGGGCCAGGGCACGCCAGCTGCGGGCGCCGTCGCGGACGGTGACCGGACCCGCGGTGCGCGCCGGAAGGCTCACGGACGGGCCGGGCTGGGGGCCGCCGCTGAAGGCGGCATCCGGTCCGACGACGCGTACGCCGACGTCGAGGGCCGCGCTGAACAGCCTGCGTTCCCTGGTGTCGGCGGCCTTGGGCCGGCCGTTCTCCGAGGCCCGCAGCAGCGACCGGGCGTCCGGGGCGATGGCGGTGGCCCGCTGCCGCAGATGCTGGTCCTCGGCACGGTGCAGATCACGGGCGACCAGGTTCAGCAGCAGCCAGCCGGAGGCCAGCACCAGCAGCGGGACGGTGCAGCCGACGGCGAGGCCGATGCGCGTGGAGAGTCTCACGGTGTGTCCCGGGCTTCCCTGAGCACGAACCCGACTCCGCGCACGGTGTGGATCAGCCGGGTCTGTCCGTCCGCCTCGAGCTTGCGCCGCAGATAGCTGACGAACGTGTCGACGGCGTCGGTGCGCACGTCGAAGTCGTAGCCCCACACCCGTTCCAGCAGCTGGTCGCGGGTCAGGACGAGTCCGGCGTTGCGGGCGAGCACCTCGAGGAGCTCGAACTCGCGCCGGGTCAGCTCCAGCGGGCAGCCGGCCCGCTCGACGGTGCGCGCCCCGGGATCGATGACCAGGTCCGCCACCCGCAGCACCGCCCGGTCGGCGGGCGGCCGGCGGCGCAGCAGTGCGTGCAGCCGCAGCACCAGCTCCTGCAGGGCGAACGGCTTGACCAGGTAGTCGTCGCCGCCCGCCTGGAGTCCGGCGATCCGGTCTGCGGTCTCGTCGAGGGCGGAGAGCATGAGCACGGGCAGGTCCCGGCCCAGGCCGCGCAGCCGGGTGCACACCTCGATGCCGCTCATCCCGGGCATGGACACGTCGAGCACCAGGACGTCGGGGGGTGCCTGCTCGATCGCGGCGAGCGCCGTGGGCCCGTCGGCGGCGGTCCGCACCGCGAAGCCGTCGAGCCTGAGGCCACGCTCCAGCGACCGCCGGATCGCGGCGTCGTCGTCGACTACCAGCACCGCCCCGGGGCATGCGGTGTCCTTCATCCGCCCTCCCTCATCGCCCGGTCAGGGTACGACCCGTCCCGGACCGGGCGGGAGCAGGGTTGTGGATCGGGGTCTGCCGGTCACTTCTCCCGGTGCTGGCTGCGGATCCTGGCGGCCACCTCGTTCTGCTCCGTCTCCCACCAGGGCCGTACCCGCTCGG
Organism: Streptomyces roseochromogenus subsp. oscitans DS 12.976; assembly: GCF_000497445.1. Classification (NCBI taxonomy): domain Bacteria; kingdom Bacillati; phylum Actinomycetota; class Actinomycetes; order Kitasatosporales; family Streptomycetaceae; genus Streptomyces; species Streptomyces roseochromogenus. The sequence continues at coordinate 545,334 of NZ_CM002285.1, forward strand.
CGGCGGGGGCGTGCGAAGGGGCCTGGCCGGGGTCCGGGACGGGCGGGGCGACGGCGGCGAGTTCCGCGTCGAGGCGGCGGTCGAGGGCCGCGTTCTGGACCCGCTCCGCGCGCGCCCACTGGTACAGGAGAGCCAGCAGGAAGGGCAAGGCGACCAGCTCGGCGATGCTGAGCATCGCCCCGCCGCCGATCTGCTGGTCGTGCTGGACGTCACGGGACCAGCTCGGCGCGTGGTGCAGATACCAGGCGCCCGCGATCAGCGTGCTGTGGGTCATGACGATGACACCCGGGACCGCGTCGACGATGCCGTCGAGGAAGACCAGCGCCGCCCGCACCGGGTGGGTGCACCAGCGGGGCAGCGCTTCCTCGTGGGTCAGCATCGGTACGACGAACAGGCAGCCGGCCGCGAGCAGGTGCAGATACATCAGCTCGTGCAGCCAGCCCATGCGCAGGGCGGTGGCGAAGTACGGCGTGAAGTACACCGTCAGCTCGGTGGCGAGCACCAGCGCCGTACTGACCAGGGGGAAGGTCAGGATCCGCACCAGCCGCCCGGTCATCGCCCGGCGCACCCGCCCGGCGGCGTTCTCCGGCAGTGCCTCGACGGCGAGCCGCAGCGGGTCGCCGAGGGCCAGGCCCAGGGGGGTGACGAGGTCGAGGAGGATGTTCTGCACGGCGGCCGGCCAGAACAACACATGGTCGTAGACGGCCAGGGCGGACATCGTGGCCGCCACCAGCCCGCCCAGGCCGAGCAGCGCGAACGCGGCGGCACGGGCGGGCGGCCAGGGCTCGCCCCGTCGGCGCAGCCGCGCGACGCCCCAGCCGTAGAGCGCGCCCAGGGCGATGACCAGCAGCAGCGCGGGGACGTCCAGGTGCCACGTGGTCAGCAGGCGTCCTGTGGTCAGCTCCGGGAGCTGGCCGGCCGACAGTTCGGTCATCGCGCGACCATCCATGCAGATCGTCCTCCTTCGGCTCGACACGGAAGAACCCGGTCGGATCCACAACGGGAAGACGCTAGTCCCCCGCGTCCCTCAGGCGGGCATCGGGGTACCGCACGGATGTCAGTACACGTCGCGCACGTAGCGCTTGTCGGCGGCCAGCTGCTTGACGTAGGCGGCCGCCTCGGCCTCGTCCAGGCCGCCGTGCACGGCGGCGATCTCCCGCAGGGCCTGGTCGACGTCCTTGGCCATGCGGGAGGCGTCGCCGCAGACGTAGAAGTGGGCGCCGTCGCGGAGCCAGGACCACAGCAGGGGACCGTGTTCGCGCATCCGGTCCTGGACGTAGACCTTGGCACGCTGGTCGCGGGAGAAGGCCGTGTCCAGGCGGGTGAGCGTGCCCTCGGCGAGGAACGCGGTCAGCTCCTCCTCGTAGTAGAAGTCGGTCGCACGGTGCTGTTCGCCGAAGAGCAGCCAGTTCGGGGCCCGGTGGCCGCGGGCCCGGCGTTCCTCCAGGAAGCCGATGAAGGGGGCGATGCCGGTACCGGGGCCCACCATCACCGCCGGTGTGGCGGGGTCGGCGGGCGGGCGGAAGTGCGGCGCCCGCTGGACGCGGACCGGCACCCGGGTGCCGGGCTCGGCGTCGGCGAGGAAGGCGGAGCACACGCCCTGGCGGGGCCGGCCGGCCAGATTCTCGTACCGGACGACGGAGACCGTCAGCGACACCAGGTGGGCGTCGGTGAGCGGGCTGGAGCATATGGAGTACAGGCGCGGCTGCAGCCGCCCCAGCAGCTCGGCCCACTCCTGTGCCCCGGCCCGGATGCCGAACTCGGCCACCACATCCACGGCCTGTCGTCCCCAGGACCAGCGCGCCAGCTCGCCCTTGTTGTCCGGCCGCAGGAGCTTGCGCAGCTCGCGCGGGTCGCGGGTGCGGTCGGCGGCGAAGCGCAGCAGGCCGGGAGTGACCCGGGTGATGTCCAGGTGACGCCGCAGGGCCTCGGCGAACGGCACCTCCCCGGCGTTCTTGACCTCGACGGCCGCGTCCGCGTCCAGGCCGGTCACGGCGAGCCACTCGGTCACGAGGTCCATCCGGTTCACCGGATGTACGGCCAGGGCGTCGCCGGCCTCGTAGACCAGCGGGGTGTCGCTGTCCCGGGTGTCGAAGGTGAAGCGCCGGACCTCCTTGCCGGCGCCGGGCAGGCTCAGCAGGCGATTGCCGGTGAGGCGGGCGGTGGCGGGGGCCGGACGGCTCGGCCGGGTGGCCGCCGGGGCTGCGGGGACCGCAGCGGCGCCGGCCGCCGGCCCGGTGTCCTTCGACGCGCTGAGCGCCTGGTCGTTCTGCAACGCGGTCAGCACCTGGTCGAGCCAGGCTCCCGCCGCGGTCTCGTAGTCGGGTTCGCAGTCGGTGCGCGGGGCCAGCCGTATCGCGTCCAGCTCCTCCATACGCAGGTCGAGACGGCGGCCGTGGCCGCAGAAGTCGTCGTAGGAGGAGTCACCGAAGGCCAGGACGGCGTAGCGCCTGTCCTTCAGCCGTGGGGCTTCGGGCGAGGCGAGGGCGTCCCAGAATCCGGCGCCGTTGTCCGGGGCGTCGCCGTCGCCGAAGGTGCTCGTGATCAGCAGCAGGTCGGAATCGGACGGCAGGGCGGAGAGGTCCGCCTCCTCCATGGCCAGGAGGGAGGCGCGATGGCCGTCCGCGGTGAGCCGGTCGGCCGCCGCGGTCGCGAACTCCTCCGCGTTCCCGGTCTGCGACGCCCAGAGGATCAGGACCTGGCGGCGGGGAGCATCCGCGGGTGGGGCGGACGACAACGGGGAGCCGCCTGCGCCGGGCGCGGTCGGCTGCGTCTCCTCGGTCCTGGAGTACATCCCGGCCAGTACGCCGTTCACCCACAGGGCGTGCTCCGGGCTGAACGGGGCGTCCGGCGGCAGCACCGGTACGCCCGGGGCGCCGTACGGGATGCCGACGAGGAACGCGGTCAGGTACCGGCGTTCGTGTGCGGCCAGGACCGGCGGTGGGGCGGGGTCCAGCCCGAACGGGGCGAGAGCGGGGAGGGCGGAGGGCGGAGCGACCTCGGTGGAGGCCTCGGCGAGGGGCGGAGCGGTCACCGGGGCCGGAGTGCTCACCGGGGCCGGGGCCCGGACCGTGACCGGGGTGGCCACCTTGGTCAGCGAGACCGCACACACCTTGAACTCGGGCTGGAACGACAGCGGGTCGACGGCGTCACTGGTCACCGCGTTGACGCTCAGGTACTCGCCGAACAGGTCGTTCCAGTGGAACGGCGCGAAACAGCAGCCCGGCCGCACCCGGTCGGTGACGACCGCGGGCAGCACGGCCCGCCCGCGCCGTGAGGCGACCTCCACCGAATCCCCGTCGGCGAGGCCCAGTGCGGCCGCGTCCTGCGGGTGCACCTCCACGAACGGACCAGGGTTGAGCTTGTTCAGCTTGGCGACCTTGGCCGTCTTCGTCAGCGTGTGCCACTGGTGCTGGAGCCGGCCGGTGTTGAGGACGTACGGATAGTCGTCGTCGGGCATCTCCGCCGCGGGGATGTGCGGGCGGGCGTAGAAGACGGCGCGGCCGCTCGGGGTCGGGAAGGTGGGCGAGCCGTCCTCGCCGACGTACCGGATCGGATTGCGGTCGGACCCGTCCGCGGTCGCCGCCGGCCACTGCACCGGTGTGCCGCGCAGCCGCTCGTAGCTCACACCGCGCAGGTCCCAGCCGGTGGCCGGGTTCCAGGCGCGCTTGATCTCCTCGAAGATCTCCTCGGCGCTGCCGTACGCGAACCCCTTCTCGTACCCCATCTCACGGGCCACGGCGGCGATGATCCGCCAGTCCGCCGTGGCCTCGCCGGGCGGATCGGCGGCGGGCCGGGCCAGGGTGAGATTGCGTTCGCTGTTGACGAGGACGCCCTCGGTCTCGGTCCACAGCGCGCCGGGCAGGACGACATCGGCGTACGCGTTGGTCTCCGTCTCGGCGAACACGTCCTGTGTGACGACGAACTCGGCGGCTTCAAGTCCCTCGATGACCGTCTTGCGGTTGGCGACGGAGGCGACGGGGTTGGTGCAGATGATCCAGCACGCCCTGATGTGCCCGTCGGCCATCTTCTGGAACATCTCAACCGTGCCCTTGCCGACACCGTCGGCGCGCAGGGTGCCCGGCTCCAGCTCCCACAGCTCCTCGACGAAGGCCCGGTCGGCGTCCACGAGCACGGACCTCTGCCCGGGCAGCCCCGGCCCCATGTAGCCCATCTCCCGGCCGCCCATGGCGTTGGGCTGCCCGGTGAGGGAGAAGGGCCCGCTGCCCGGGCGGCATATCGCGCCGGTGGCGAGATGGAGATTGACCAGCGCGTTGGTGTTCCAGGTGCCGTGTGTGGACTGGTTCAGGCCCATCGTCCAGCAGCTCGTCCACTGCCCCGCCTCGCCGATCAGGCGGGCGGCCTCCCGTATGTCGTCCTCAGGGATGCCGGTGATCTCGGCGACGGTGGCGGGCGGGTAGTCGGCGAGGAAGGCGGGCATCGCCTCCCAGCCCTCGGTGTGCGCGGCGATGAAGCCGGGGTCGGTGTGACCGTTCGCGTGCAGCAGGTGCAGCAGCCCGTTGAGCAGCGCGAGGTCCGTACCCGGCTTGAGCTGCAGAAACAGATCGGCCTTCGCGACGGTGGCGGTGCGCCGCGGGTCTACGACGATCAGCCGGGCGCCCGCCGACTTCACCCGGTCCATCATCCGCAGGAAGAGGATGGGGTGGCAGTCGGCCATGTTGGAGCCGATGACGAAGAAGACGTCGGCCTTGTCGAAGTCCTGGTACGAGCCTGGCGGCCCGTCCGCGCCCAGCGACAGCTTGTAGCCGGTGCCGGCGCTCGCCATGCACAGCCGGGAGTTCGACTCGATCTGGTTGGTCCGGATGAAGCCCTTGGCCAGCTTGTTCGCCAGGTACTGCGCCTCAAGGCTCATCTGCCCGGAGACATAGAGGGCGACCGCGTCCGGCCCGTGCTCGTCGACGATCGCGCGCAGGCGCCGACCGGTCTCGGCGACGGCGTCGGCCAGCGGCGCCGACCGGGGCTCCTCTCCGCGGTCAGGCCGCATGAGGGCGGTGGTCAGCCGGCCCGGGGCCGCGAGCATGTCCGCGGTGGTCGCGCCCTTGGTGCACAGCCGGCCGAAGTTCGCCGGGTGCTCCTTGTCCCCCGACGCCTTCAGGACCGTAAGCCGCCCGTCCGGTCCCCTGCCGATGTCGAGGACCATGCCGCAGCCCACCCCGCAGTACGAGCAGACGGTCCGCACCGTCGTCATGTCCTCGCTCCGCGAGCCCGGCGTGGCCACGGGCGCCTCCCCTCTCTGTGCTCGACCTGCTCCCACCCTTGGTGACCGTACGAACCCCGCATTACGCCGGTGTCTCCACACCTGATCATCAGGGGTTACGCCCACCGCACAGGGTGGGGAGGGAGGGTGTGAGCATGGGGCTTCCGCACAGATGGGGCCGCGACACAGCTCAACGGAGGATGGGTGCCCAGTCCCGCGCTCGTCGGCGGGATGGGCACCCAGTGGTCGGGGCAGCGAGTCAGCGACGCTGGCCGCGGGCGTGGTCGTCGTGGTGGCGGGCTACGCCCTGGTGGTGCACACCGCCCTGCCGCATACCGGCACCATCGCGGCGAACGGGCTTCGCAGTGCCAACGTGCTTCGCAGGACTGACGTGCTTCCCAGGACTGACGTGCTTCCCAGGGCTGACGTGCTTCGCAGGACTGACGGGCTTCGCGGTACGGCGGCCCCAGGAGACGGCGTCGATGATCCGGCCGCGGGCGTCACGCAGGGTCGCGGCGTCGGCGTTGACGTCCCACACGCGCGTGCGGCGGTCCTGGTAGAGGTCGGTCGCGGTGTTCCGGCCGACACCGGTGTGGACGCGGACGGTGGCCCGGCCCGCGAGCCGCACGTGGTGGAAGGTGTAGCTGTGGCCGTCCCGGTCGGACAGCTTCCAGGTGTCCAGGTTCATCGCCCGGCGCGAGCTGTTCGTGATGGCCACCCACTGCTTGTTCAGCGAGCGGTTGGAACGGTCGTCCCGGCCCTGCCACTTGTGCTGCACGCCGCTGATGTACACCACTGAGTGCGGACGGACCGGCGCCCGGTCGGCAGCCATGGCCGAAGGCGCCACGGCACCCACCGCGGCGGCGGCCACGGCAGCCACGGCGGTCAGACGACGGACGGAAGAAGAAACGGACACGAGGTCCCCCTTCTGAGGATGCGCACACCCGGGCCGACGCGACATGTCAGCCACGGGCCGACAAGGGTGCGTTGTGCGAGTCGGCGGCCGGTCGGCCGCACACGCACACCCTGCAACCTTCGTCCGGCTATGTATGGGAAACGCGCATGGCATTACGGATCCAGCAGCAATCCATGACTCTCACGTGCAATGACCATTTATGTCCTGAATGCTGGAGATTGACGATGCGTCGGGTATATGCGCCCGCAAAACACAAGCCCGAGGCCCTCACTCACCGGCCTGCGCCACCCCACCACCCCGGATGCCTTCACCCGAAAGTGAGTAACACACACTTACGCCGACCGGGGTAACCGCGGCAGTGGGTCTCCCGGTGAGGAATCACCGTGTCGGGCGCTTGACGGTGACCGCGCTGTTGACGGTGCCGAAGTCCGCCGCGCCCGCCATCGCGTCGTAGGTGCCCGCACCCAACAACTCGGCGGCCGCGCGCTGGACGGTCCCGTACGCGGTCTGTGCGAGCGCGGTGCCCACGCTGACGCGGCGGACGCCGACCGCTTCGAAGGCCTTCACCGGCGGCGCGCCCGGGCCCGTCATCACGTTGACCGGCAGAGGGCTGCGGCGGACCAGTTCGGCCACCGTGTCCACATCCACGAGCCCGGGCACGAACAGGCTGTCGGCGCCCGCGTCGGCGTAGGCCGCCACCCGGGACAGCACGTTCTCCACGCGGTCCTCCGGAGCGCCGATGCCGAACAGGAACACGTCCGTGCGCGCGTTGATCCACAGGCCCGGCAGCCCCGCCTCCTCGGCCGCGGAACGGGCCGCGCTCAGCCGTACGGACTGAGCGGGCACGTCGTACAGCGGCCCGCCCGGCGCCAGCGAGTCCTCGAGATTGACACCGACCGCGCCGGCCGCGATCACCGCGCGGACGGTGGCCGCGACGTCTTCGGCACCGGGGCCGTAACCCCCCTCGATATCGGCGCTCACCGGTACGTCGACCGCGCCGGCGATACGCCGCACGGCCTCGGCCATCTCCTCCCGGGTCAGGCCATGACCGTCGGACCGGCCTGCCGACCAGGCGACACCGCCGCTGGTCGTCGCGATCGCCCGAGCGCCCGCCTGCGCGATGAGCGCCGCGCTCGCCGCGTCCCACGCGTTGGGCAGCACCAGTGCGCGGCCGTCGGCGGGTGTGTGCAACGCACGCAGGGCGTCGGCCAGTTCTCGCTGGGCGGTCTCCATCTTGGGTTCCCTTCGGTAGTGGTGGACTCTGCTCCGGCTCGACTGGTGGACGTCGGGCCGTGGTCTGGTCGGGTAGTGGCCTGGTCGGTTAGTGGAGCCTGGTCAGGCCGTCAGCGCGGGGAAGGCGGCCACGGCCAAGTGGGTCGCGGCGAAGGCGCGCCAGGGGCGCCAAGCGGCGCCGGACTCACCGTCCTCCGCGGCCGCACCTATCTCGACGTCCTCGGCGCCCGCCTCGCCCCTCGTCGCCGCGTCGGCCCGGCCCACGGCCGGGAAGGCGTCGTCATAGCCCAGTCGCAGCGCGATCCGCTGTGCCGTGTCCTCCGTGACGCCGGGGACGGCGGCCAGGCCACGGACGACGTCCGCCAGCGGTGAGCCGCGGTCGAACAACGTGTCGTCGCGCGCGGCGGCGAGCGCCAAGGTCCTGAGGGTGTCCGCCGTTTCCGCCGGGAGTCCGGCACCCTTGAGGTCGGCAGTGGCCACCGTCTCGGCGGACGGGAAGAGGTGGGTCAGGCCGTCGCCGAGCCCTGGAACCGGCTGTCCCGCGGCCTCGACAAGGGCGGCCATCCGCTCCCGCACCAGCGGCCGGTCGGCGTACTGGCCGAGGACGGCGTCCACGGCGATCTCGAAGGCTCCCCAGGCGCCCGGCACCCGCAGTCCCGGGCGGGCCGCGATCAGTGGGCCGATCAGCGGATCACCGGCCAGGGCGGCCTCGGCCGGAGCCATGTCCGCGTCCACGCCGAAGATCCGGCCGACGCGCTCGACGATGTGGATCAGCCCTTCCCAGAACGGCAGATGGGCTCGCAGCAACAGATGGTCCTCGCCGCTCGCGCACACCTCCAGCAGCCCGGCCGCACCGTCCAGGCTGATCGTGCGCCGGTACACGCCCTCCCGCACCGACTCCACACCGGGTGCGGCCCGCTCGGCCAGGAACGCCAGCAAGCCCGGCCAGTGCAGCGGCGGCGCGAACGGCAACCGCAGCACCAGCCCGCCGTCCGCCACGAGCCGGTCCGCGCGTCTGCGCCGGCTGCGCAGTTCCACGGGCGAGGCCTGGAACACCAGCCGTATGTCCCGGTTGAACTGCCGTACGCTGCCGAACCCGGACGCGAAGGCCACATCGGCCACCGTCAGGTCGGTGTCGTCCAGCAGCCGGCGTGCGAAGTGCGCGCGCCGCGAGCGGGCGAGCTGGTCCGGGGTCACCCCCAGGTGCTGGGTGAACAGCCGCCGCAGATGCCGGGGCGACACGGCGAGCCGGGCGCCGAGCGCGGCCTCGGTACCTGTGTCCAGCGCCCCCGCGACGATCAACTGCACGGCCCTGCAGAGCAGTTCGGGAACGTCGGCGGCGACCGGCCCGGCCACCCGCCAGGGCCTGCACCGCAGACACGCCCGGAATCCGTTCGCCTCGGCCGCCGCCGGGAGCTCGAACGTGCGCACGTTCTCCGCGAGCGGCTGTGATCCGCAGCCCGGTCGGCAGTAGATGCCGGTGGTGACCACGGCCGAGTAAGTCGTCATGCCCCAGTTCTAGGCGATCGGCCACCTCCGATGCTGGCCAGATTCGGACATGACGGTGACCCCGACGAGGACCGGCCGGCCCGCTCCTTCGCGCTGCCCCACCGTTGGTTCACTTGGCTCGCTCGCCACCCGTCGCACGCACCGCCGCCTCCGTCAGGGTCCTCGCGGTATGTACGGCACTGGCGACCGCCTCGTCGGGAGTGAGGCCGCACAGATCGGTGAGGGAGAAGAGTGCCTCCGCGCTGACGACCACCGCGAGGTCCCGCTCCAGCTGGGTGAGCGCGTCCGGGTTCGTTGCCCCCAGCGTGTCCCTCAGCGGTTCCAGCGCGTGGTCGATGAGGCCGAAGCGGATACCCGGGCGTGTCTTCGCCGTCTCGGGGCGGGTGACGGTGGCCGCGATCATCGCGCGCACCGCGCCCTGCCGCGCGAGTATCCCCCGCAGCAGGAACTCACAGGCGTAGGAGACGCGTACGACGGGGTCGGGCGAGTCCGCGACCGGCCGCAGGGCCTCGGCCGGAGGCGGCCAGCTGCCTGCCAGGGCCTCGCTGATCAGGGACGGCAGATCCGGGAAATACCGGTAGGCGGTCGCCTCGGAGACCAGGGCCGTGCGGGCGATCGCAGGCATGGTCACCTCGGCTCCCGTGGCGATGAGTTCGCGGGCGGCCTCGACGATCGCCGTCCGCGTGCGCTTCTTCTGGTTGCTGCGGCCTGCGTCGAGCTGCGCCGTCATCGCTGAGCCCTCCTCCGTCGGATCCCGGATCCATGATACCGGTCAGCTCTCTTCATGAGAGCCCACTTGCATAAGGAGTGGAGCCGCCCTACATTCGTGAGAGCCAGCTCTCACAAAGGAGACTGAAGATGGCCGGACTCTCCCTGGTCGGTCCGCACGGCGGCGAGACGATCTGTCTGGGCCCCACACAGATGCGCATCCTCGAAGACGGCAGCACCACCCAACACCGCCTCGGTATCGGCGAGATCACCCTCGCCCCGCACACCCAGGGGCCCCCGCAGCACCGTCACGCCCAGCACGACGAGGGCTTCTACGTCGTCTCCGGCACAGTGCACTTCACCGTCGGGCACACCACCCATGCCGCCCCGGCCGGCACACTCGCCATGATTCCGCCCGGCGTCCCGCACACCTTCGCCAACCTGGGCGACGAGCCGGCGGTGATGATCAACACCTTCACGCCCGACCTGTATGTGCAGTACTTCCGCGACCTGCGGGACATGATCGCCGGCGGTCAGGAGCTCACTCCCGAGTCGACCATCACCGTGATGAGCCGCTACGCCACGGTCCCCGCCACCGACTTCGCCGAGCGGCCCTAGGCCCTGCCCCTGCAGCGGGCACCCATTCCCTACGACGGCACATACGGAGTCCCCGATGACCAGCACCGTCCACACCCTGGCCCTCAGCTCCGGCCACCTCGACGTCACCGTCGAAGACCAGGGACACGGCCGTCCCTTTCTCCTGTTGCACGGGGGTGGGGGTCCGCAGACCCTCGGCTCGTTCGCCGGCCTGCTCGCCGACGAACGACCGGCCAGAGTCGTCACCCCCGTCCACCCCGGATTCAACGGGACCGCCAGGCCCGACTGGCTGACCGACGCCCCCGCCCTCGCCCGCGCCTACGGGCACCTGCTCGACGCACTCGGACTCACGGACGTCACCGTCGTCGGCAACTCCATCGGCGGCTGGATCGCCGCCGAACTGGCTCTGCTCGGCAGCGTCCGGGTCAGCGGCGTCGTCCTCGTCAACGCCGTCGGCATCCAGGTCCCCGGCCACCCGTTGGCGGATGTCTCTTCCCTCACCCCTGCCGAGCTGTCCGCTCTCGCCTACCACGACCCCGCCAAGTTCACGGTCGACCCCAGCACCCTCCCGGAGACCACCCGGGCGGCGATGGCCGCCAACAGCGCCACCCTGCAGGTCTACTCCGGCCCTCACGCCATGCAAGACCCCACCCTCCGCGAGCGCCTGGCCAAGGTCACGCATCCGGCTCTCGTGGTATGGGGCGAGAGCGACCAGGTCGTCGACACGGACTACGGACGCGCCTACGCGGCCGCCATACCCGGCTCCCGCTTCGAACTCCTCCACCAGAGCGGCCACCTGCCCCAGCTCGAGACCCCGGCCGAACTTCTGGAGCTGGTATGGGAGTTCACAGAAACACAGATGACGCGCTGACCGACCCGTTGAGCCTTTCGCAGGTTGTGCCGGAGCACCCTCGCCCGGATGACGAGTCTGGAGACATCGGTGTCGGAGACCTCGTAGGTCATGCCGAGGTTGTAGCTGAAGGACAGGAAGTCCCGGTACGTGAGTGGCTGGTCGGAGTTGAAGTCGATACCGCCGGCGGAGTCGTAGTAGTACAGGCGGGCGAAACGGGCCGCCGTGGTGGCCGACGCGCAGCGGCGCGGCGACGTGGCCCAGCACCGCGCGGCGGTCGTCGAGGCCGCCCGCCGGCCGACCGAGCCGAAGAGCACCGGGGAGTAGCGACGTCACGCGGTGACGCCCCTGGGAACTGCGGCTCCGTTCACATCCGTTCCGGTGCCGAGACTCCGAGCAGCCGCAGGCCGTTGCCCAGGACCAGTCTGCTGGCCTCGGTCAGCCACAGCCGGGCGCGGGTGCGGTCGTCCGGGGCCTCGTCGGCCAGTGGCAGGACCCGGCAGGCGTCGTAGAAGCGGTGGTACGTACCGGCCAGCGCCTCCAGGTAGTACGCCACCCGGTGCGGCTCCCGCAGTGCGGCCGCAGCGGCTACGACCTGCGGGAACTCGGCCAGCATGCCCAGCAGGTCCACTTCCCGCCCGTGGGTGAGCAGGGCGGGGTCGAAGTCCTCCGGGGCGCCCTTCCCGATCCCTGCTTCCTCCGCCTTGCGCAGCACGGAGCAGGGCCGGGTGTGGGCGTACTGGACGTAATAGACGGGGTTGTCGTTCGACTGCCGGGCCAGCAGGTCGATGTCGAGGTCGATCACCGCGTCCACGCTGGCCCGGGCCAGCGCGTACCGCGCGGCGTCGACGCCGACCGCCTCGGTGAGGTCGTCGAGGGTGAGGACCGTACCCGCACGCTTGCTCATCCGGACCGGTGTGCCGTCCTTGACCAGGTTGACCAGCTGGCCGATCAGGATCTCCAGGTGCCGGTCCGGATCATCGCCGAAACAGGCCGCCATGGCCCGCATCCGGCCCACATAGCCGGCGTGGTCGGCGCCCAGCATGATGACGACCCGTTCGAAGCCCCGGGACCGCTTGTTCAGGTAATACGCGCAGTCCGCGGTGAAGTACGTCCAGGAGCCGTCGCTCTTCACCAGGACCCGGTCCTTGTCGTCGCCGAAGTCCGTGGTGCGCAGCCAGATCGCGCCCTGGTCCTCGAAGACGTGGCCGCCGCTTTGCAGACGGGCGAGGGCGGCGTCCAGGTCGCCCCGGTCGTGCAGGTCCTTCTCGTTGAAGTAGGTGTCGAAGTGTGTTCCGAACGCGGCCAGTGACGTCTTGATCTCGGCGAACATCAGCTCCGTACCCACCGCCCGGAACACGGCATGGCACTCGGTCTCCGGCAGGTCCAGGACGGCGGGCCGCCGGCGCAGCACGGCTGCCGCGATCTCCCCGATGTACGCGCCGCTGTAGCCGTCTTCGGGCACCGGCGAGCCCTGCGCCGCGGCGAGCAGTGAGCGGACGAAGCGGTCGATCTGTACACCCGCGTCGTTGAAGTAGTACTCCCTCGACACATCCGCGCCCGCGGCCTCGAGCAGCCGGGCCAGCACATCGCCCACGACCGCCCAGCGGGCTCCGCCGATGTGCACCGGGCCGGTGGGGTTGGCGGAGACGAACTCCAGGTTGAGCCGCAGGCCGCCGAGCCGGTCGGTGCGGCCGTAGGCGTCGCCGGCCAGGACGATGTCCCGTGCCAGGACGCCGATCGCCCCGCTCTCCAGCGTGATGTTCAGAAATCCGGGGCCTGCGGCCTCGGCCTTCGCGACTCCGGCGGCCGCGCTCACCAGAGGCGCCAGCACCTCGGCGACGGCCCGGGCGGGCAGACCCGCCGACTTGGCGAGTTGCAGGGCGACGTTGGTCGAGTAGTCGCCGTGGCCGCGGTGCCGGGGGCGCTCCACGCGGATCTGCTCGGGCACCTCCGCAGAGAGGTGTCCGGACCGCATGGCCGTGTGGATGCCGTCGGAGATGACGGCCGCGAGATCTTCTGGAGTCACGAGGCCGACGCTAGCGGAGCCGACGACGTCCTTGACATCGGATTTCCCGGGGTGGGAGTGGGGGTGGCGCGCACGGCTCGCCGGGCGGGAGTTGAGAGGCCGGGCTCACCGGCCGGTGACGCGTTCCCAGTACGTCGCGATCGCCGGTGCCGGTTCCGAGGGCCGGGTGTCGTCGATGACGTGATACCCGCGGTGCTGGGTGGCGGTGGCACAGTCGTGGCCGGGCAGGATGCGCAGGCGGGTGCCCGCCGGCAGATCGGGCAGGGCGGCGCCGCCGCGGGCCGTGCTCCTGGCTCGCGGCCGTCATGACCAGGCCCGGGACGAGGTTGCCGGCGAGGTCGGTGACCAAGCCGTAGCCCTGGTCCTGGGCCTGTGCGGCGGCCCCGCGGTCGCGCGACATGGCCATCCAGCCGCCGTCGGTCGAGATCCATCCGTACTCGGGGCGACGTCCTCGACCCGGCAGACGCCCAGACCGGCCATGACCAGGCCGAAGAAGACGTAGTTCCCCGCGCGTAGTTCGGTGACACCGGTGAGGTCCTCGGCGGCGCGGGCGGTGGGGGTGGAGCCCACACTGACGACGCGCACCGGCAGGCCGGCCGTGCGCGGCCGCTCGCCTGCGGCGACAGCGGTGTCGCGTTCGTTCTTTGCCGCCCTGCGCTGTTCGTCGGCGGAACAGGCGAAGTACGACTCCCCCGCGTGGGTCAGGACACCGTCCAGACAGCCCGCGTCGTGCAGGACGTGGCCGATCTCAAGGAGCGCGGGGCCGTCGGGCTTGAGGCCGCCGTGGGAGCCGTCGCAGTCGATCTCGGTCCGGGCGGGCAGGGGGATACCCGCCCGGCGGGAGGCAGGTGGTGTCGGTGTAGCCGCCGTCGGCGAACGCCTCGGCCTCCGTGAGCGTGGAGACGGTGACCGGGCCGCGCGTGCCGGAGTGCGGGAGGGCAGAGGCGTCGAGGCTCTTGGCGGTCGTCACGTGCGGGCGGTGACCGCGAGCCGGTCGGTCCGGTTCTGGAGACGGCCGATGTTGCGCCGCATGGTGCCGGCGTCGACGACGGCGAACAGGGTGTCCAAGCCAGCCAGGATGTTCACAGCCGCATTCACAGAGGGCTGTCCGATTCCATCGGAAGGACAAGGTCCCGGCGGCTACTTCGCGTAGTTGTAGACGGTCGCCCGGGACACACCGAGCAGGTCCGCGATGGTCTGTGCGGCATCGCGGGACGCGAAGTAGCCGTCACGCTGCAACTGTCGTACGAGTGCCCTCTTGTCCTCCCGGCTCAGCGACCGGGGCGTCGCGGCGCGCTCTGCGGCATGCACCTCCACCGCCTGACGCAGTTCACGCGCGTTACGGTCCTGGAGCGTCTCCAGGGGCTGCTCGCGGTGTTCGGTGTCCGTGGCCACCAGGTTGGACAACACGAGCGTCACCGGTGACAGGACGGACACGTCCAGGTTCAGGCAGAGGGCGGCGATGTACTCCCCCGCGGCGTTCTTGATGCCGATGGACGTGCTCTTCGCCGGGCGGCCGTCGGGGAACTGATTGGGGTAGTTCTGGATGACGCTGGGGTAGTGGGGATCCTGGATGCGGGCCAGGCCCAGCTCTGTGGCGGAGTCCCCGACCTGGCGGCCGGAGAGGTTGTTCTCGATCGCCCGGATCGCATGCCGCGGATCGCGCAGATCGTGCAGCACCACCTCGCACAGGCCCGGGAACATACGGCCCAGCGCTACGGCGATCTTCTCGGCCTCACGGATGAGGTGGTCGCCGGCCTCGTCGTCCACAGAAACCTCTCCGGCCAAGGTTAGACCAATTATCCATCTATGGATTGACAGTCTAGAGGAGACTCCACAATTGTCCAATGCAGGCCGAGCGCGTGGAAGGTTCGCCGAGCTGCGGGATCCGTTGTCTGTCGTCTGGTCAGCTCGCGAACACGAGCGCCACGTTGTGACCGCCGAACCCGCAGGAGCTGGCCGGTGCCGCCGACCACCGCCCCGTACGCCCCGACGGCTCCGGGCGCGCCGAACATGTGGCCGGTCATGGACTTCGTCGCCGTCCCCACGGCGTGTGCGGACGACGGCTCGGCGGTCGGCCCCGCCTCCGACTCCGCCAGGTCAAGCTGCCGTACGCCCCGGACTCGGTGGAGGTGGCGTGGGCACGGACCAGTCCGATGCACTCCTGACTCAACTCGGCTTCTCACAGATCCTGTTGCATCGCGAAGACCTGGCTGTCCGCGTCGGAGACGGTGATGTGGCGGGCGCTGGAGGTCACGGCGCCGCCCACGAGGGTCCGTGCACCCGTGCGCCACGGGCGCGGGCGAACCCGGGTCGTTCGAGGACCAGCATCCCGGCGCCCTCGCCCATGACGAACCCGGGACGTTCGGAGCCGAGGGCGAGGGCCTCCGCACCGGAGGCGCACGCGCTGACCGCTGTCCGGGCCCCGCCCGCAGCGGGCTCCAGCGTGAGTTTGGCCGCGACGTGCACCGGCAGCCCGGCGGCCCACTCCTCGTCGAGGAGCGACACTCTGGATACCCCGGACAGCAGTCCCGCCCAGGTCGAGGGCGCGTCGGCCCCAGCGGCGTCCTCGCGCCGACGCCTGTGACCATGCGCGGATCGACGTACACGCACATCGGCGGCCTGTCCCGAGGGCCGGAGCAGGCCGTCGATGTCTGGCGGAGCCGGGTTACAGCGCGCGTTCCAGGCGGTCCGCCATCAGCTTGACGAAGCGGGAGGGGTCCTTCGGCTGGCCGCCCTCGGCGAGCACCGCCAGGCCGTGCAGGAGTTCGGCGGTCTCGGTCAGCTCCGTACGGTCCTCGCGCTCCTTGTACGCCTGGTTGAGGCCCTTCACCAGCTGGTGGCCGGGGTTGAGCTCCAGGATCCGCTTGGCCCGGGGCACCTCCTGGCCCATCGCCCGATACATGTTCTCCAGCGCCGGGGTCAGGTCGCCCGCGTCGGAGACGACGCAGGCCGGGGAGACGGTGAGGCGGGAGGACAGGCGTACCTCCTTGATGTCCTCGTCCAGTTGCTCCGTCATCCAGCCGAGAAGGCCGGCGTACTCCTCGGTCTGCTTCTCCCGCTCACCGTCGGCGGTGTCGTCGTCCTCGGTGTCGAGGCGGATCTGTCCCTTGGCGACGGACCGCAGTTTCTTGCCCTCGTACTCGCCGACGGTGTCGGCCCACACCTCGTCGACGGCGTCGGTGAGCAGCAGCACCTCGATGCCCCGGTCCCGGAAGGCCTCCATGTGCGGGGAGTTCTCGATGCTCTGCCGGGACTCGCCGGTCAGGTAGTAGATGTCGTCCTGGCCGTCCTTCATCCGCTCCACGTACTGCTGGAGCGTGGTCGGCACGCTGTCGTGGTGCGTGCTCGCGAAAGAGGCGAGGGCGAGGACGGCGTCGCGGTTCTCCGCGTCGGTGACCAGTCCCTCCTTCAGGACGGGGCCGAACTCCCGCCAGAACGTGGCGTAGCGGTCCTGGTCCTTGGTCATCATGTCCTTGACCGTGGACAGGACCTTCTTCGTCAGCCGTCGCCGCATCATCTCGATGTGGCGGTCCTGCTGGAGGATCTCGCGGGACACGTTGAGCGAGAGGTCGGCCGCGTCGACGACACCCTTGACGAAGCGGAGGTACGGCGGCAGCAGCGCCTCGCAGTCGTCCATGATGAACACGCGCCTGACGTACAGCTGCACGCCGCGCTTGAAGTCCCGCGTGAACAGGTCGTGGGGCGCGTGCGCGGGGAGGAACAGCAGGGCCTGGTACTCGAAGGTGCCCTCCGCCTGGAGCCGGATCGTCTCCAACGGGTCACGCCAGTCGTGGCCGATGTGCTTGTACAGCTCGTGGTACTCGTCGTCGGACACCTCGTCACGCGACCGCGCCCACAGCGCCTTCATCGAGTTGAGCGTCTCGGGTGCGGGCGCCTCGTCGTTCTCGCCGCTCTCGTCGGCGGCGCCGGAACGCTCGGGCACCATCCGGATGGGCCAGGTGATGAAGTCCGAGTACCGCTTGATGATCTCCCTGATCTTCCACGGGGAGGTGTAGTCGTGGAGCTGGTTCTCCGGGTCGGCGGGCTTGAGATGGAGAGTGACCGACGTGCCCTGCGGCGCGTCGGGGACCGGCTCCAGCGTGTAGGTGTCCTCACCGCGCGATGTCCAGCGGGTGCCCAGGGCCTCGCCTGCGCGCCGGGTCACCAGCGTGACCTCGTCCGCGACCATGAACCCGGAGTAGAACCCGACGCCGAACTGGCCGATGAGCCCTTCTGCCCTGGCCGCGTCCTTGGCCTCCCGCAGCTCCTGGAGGAACTTGGCGGTGCCGGAGTTGGCGATGGTGCCGATGAGCTGCCCGACCTCGTCGTACGACATCCCGATGCCGTTGTCCCGCACGGTGAGGGTACGGGCGTCGTCGTCGATGTCGATCTCGATGTGCAGATCAGCCACGTCGGCGTCCAGCGAGTCGTCCCGCAGCTTCTCCAGGCGCAGCTTGTCCAGCGCGTCGGAGGCGTTGGAGACGAGCTCCCGCAGGAAGACGTCCTTGTTCGAGTAGACCGAGTGGATCATCAGCTGCAGCAGCTGACGGGCCTCCACCTGAAACTCAAGCGTTTCAGTCGGCATGTTCGCGCATACCTCACAGGTGTTATTGCCGGAACTGACGCCAGCCACTGTAAAACACCATGTCAGGAGGGTGGCTGGATACTACAGCGGTGTCTGGATCCGGATCCCGCGCCGCAGGGGCCGTGAACCGCCCGTCCCGCATACGCTGGGACGCACAGCCCGCGTGCGCGGAGGCGGAGGTGGCGAGCACGGCTCCGGCGGACAGGGCGGTGGCGGCGAGCAGGGCGGCCAGGCGCTTGGGTGTGCGGTGCGCCGAGGTCAGCTGTGACGGGTCAGCAGGAGGGTGGCTTCACCGACGGCGTGTGTCCTCAGCCGCTGCCACTCGCTGATCCCGGTGTGGTGGCGGGCGCGGACTTCGGCCAGGGACCGGTGTGTCGTGACGGCTTCCGGCCCGAGGTTGTTCACGACCACCGAGGTACGGAACCAGCGGACCTGATCGCCGTACAGCCGCCGTTGAACCACCGCGAGACAGCCGCCGGTGTGGGCGCGGACAACATAGCCCAGAGGAAGGGCGGGGTGATGTGTCCGCCCTCGTCGTGCAGGCGGTCAGGGAGAGGCCGACAACCAGGAGCGCGGCACCGGCCGTCGTGAGCGGTCGCATCTGCGGTTCAGCCCGGCTGACACCCCAGCGTGGTGTCACTGACCCCGTCGAACTTCCCCGCCCACTCCCCTGTATCCCGGCGGTGTGTAGTCCCAGGCGCCGCCCGCTCCCATCTGGTTCCGTTCGGGCCAGAAGTACACGTGGCCCGGGGGCACAGCGGCTGCGGTATGCGCGGTAGGTGAGGACGGGGTGGCGGCCGGGGCGAGGGCAGCGGCCAGCGGGGACATGATCAGCAGGGAACGCATGGGCAGGGCATGCCCGAGCGGTTGTGGCCCCATGCGGGTCCGGGATCCGGTTCACCTCTTCCGGCAATCACGGAGTGAGACCGACCGGGGAACGCGCCTGCGCACGCTGCCGTAGAGCCTGGCTGATTCAGCTCAACCCGCCCAGCTACACGAGGAGTTCGGCGTACGAGCGTGACTCGGGCCCGGCGTCGAATGGATCGCCTGAACGGTCCGGGAGCGCCTGACTGCGCGTGGCCCTTCGGCGGTGCAGCCGCTCCGCCCGGCGTCCGGGGGCCGAGCCCCCGCTGCGAGCACGGCACCGACATCGGCATCGGGTGCCGACACCGACACGTGAACGGGTGCGCGGAGCCCACGGAGACTCCCTGACATCATCTCCTGGTCGATGAGCCCGCCACGGCTCGACGCGCGAGCCACCCCGCCTTCTTCCGCACTGCGGGGCTCGGGTCGTTGACGTGGGATTTCTGCAAGGCGGCGGCCGCACTCGCATCGGACCGGGCGAACTTGCCGACGAGTTCGGCGGCCATGGCCCGGACGTGCGGGTCGGGATCAGCGGCCAAGTGGTGCAGAGCCGGTTCGAGGACCTGGTCCGGGCCCGGTGCGCAAGTGTCACCCTTGCATCGGTCACAGGCCAGGGCGTGGAACGCGGCGATCCTGACGCGGGCGTCGGAATCGTCGGCCATGGTGACGAGTTCGCCCATCGATTCGGTGTCGACCAGGTGATCGAGAAGGCGGCAACAGCCCTCACGGACGGCCGGGTTCCGGTCGCGCAAGCCGGCGCGGATGGCGTGTACCGCGTTCTCCCCGCGCCTCAGCAACTCGCGGTATGCCGTAGTGGTGCGTCGGGGATCGCCCAAGCAGGAGACGAGAGCTTCGTTGTCGGTCCTGACAAATCCGAGCATGGTCGTAGTGTCGGGCCACAGAGTCGATCCGGGCAAAGCGATTTCCAGGTCCGTGAGACGACCGGACGGGCTTGGACGCCTGTACCAGGAGTGCAACAACGGCTGGTGTGCCGTCATGTACGCCGGCTACTTCGAGAAGGACCAGGCGACGCTGGGGCGGCGACTTCCAGTACGCGCTGGCGCACTCCATGCCCTCGGGAATCCCCTTCGACCCGAACCCACGTGAGTGCCGATCTGGCCGAAGCCCGCAGCGGGCGCGGAGCGACCGTCTTCGACTGGCTGACCGAGATCTTCGAGGATCGCGCGCCGGGTGTCCTGCGCCTGCGGTGATATCCCGTTGAGGGTCCTGGGGCAGACACGTAGGGTCAGCGACATGTCCCTGCGCCCTCAGATGCGTCAAGCCCTTCGGGAAGCCATGCGTGCCCGCGACAAGGTCGCGGTGAGCGCCTTGCGTTCCACGCTCGCCGTGCTGGACAACGCCGAGGCGGTGCCGGTGGGGGCGGCGGAGCTGCACGGTGTGGCCATCGAGGCGGCGCCGGTCGGTGTCGGCACCACCGAGGCCGCCCGGCGTGAACTGAGCGAGCAGCACATCACCGACCTCGTACGAGCCGAAGCCGAGGAACGCCTCACGGTCGCCGCACAGTTCTCGGCACACGCACAGGCCGACCGCGCGAAGTTGCTCCGCGAGGAAGCCGCCGTACTGCTCCGTCTCCTCGACCACGCCTAGCGTCCGCCGAACGGCTCGGCACGCACCGACGCCGTGTCCCCACGGATGCCGAAGCCGTTCAGGGCGGCCTCGTCACGGCGGCACCCCATGGCGTACGTGCCGAGTCGCATCGCGGCCTCCCCGTCAGCGGTACGCTCCCACGTCGGATGCCGACGCATGTCGCCCTCGAATGCCACGAGTTGCGTGGGAAAACCCGTGGACGTGACGGGAATCAGGGCACACAGCTCCTGATGCTGCTCGCCCAGTGCCCTGAGCGTGAAGTCGAGCCGGTCGCCGCCCCTTCGGTGGGCGGGCTTCTGCGAGTCGCGTACAGCAGCCCGTGGTTGGCCACGCGGTGGACACGACCCACGCCCCGAACCGCACCCGCGCACATCCCTTACCCGCAGGGCCGGCCCTGTCACTTGAGGATGTTGACCGCCCGTGCGACGACGAGGACCACGGTCACCAGGGACACCGAGGACTGCAGCATCATCAGCATCTTCGACCAGCGGGACAGAGGCATGACGTCGGTCGGGCTGAAAGCGGTGGCGTTGGTGAAGGAGAGGTAGAGGTAGTCCGGGAAGGCCGGTTCCCAGTCCGGTGGGGCGACCTCCGGGCTCTGCATCTGTACGAAGAGGAAGTCGGCGTACTCGTGTTGTCCGCGGACCCGGGCCATGGGGCCGCCGCGGTCCCACTCCCAGTACCACAGGGCGAACACGATGACGTTCGTCAGCCAGATGACCCCGCCGGTCAGCAGCAGCGGCACCGCGTTGTCTCCGCCCCTGCCGCTCACCAGATCACCGACCAGCCGGACCGCCGCCCAGCCGTTGGCCACGCTGATGACTCCGGCCAGGGCCAGGCCCAGGTACCGCAGCAGTCGGGTACGGGGCTCCACCCGCCGGGGACTGCTCGCGACCAGTGCGGCCAGCAGCGCCAGCTCCAGTGCGGGCAGGGCCCAGGAAGGGTGGAGGAGGATGAGCCGGTGCGGCAAGGTCAGTTGCAGGGCCACGGCCGCCAGGATCACCGCCGTCACAGTCCAGCGCGGCTCACCCCGGGTCGCCTGACGCCAGGCCGGAACCAGCTCGCGCTCACCGCTCTCCAACAACCGCTCGATCCTGGCCAGCCGGCTCCGCGCGTCATCCATGTCGTCGTTCATGACGAGGATTGTCCCGCTCGGACGTCTGCCGCCGAGCACCCGGACCGGCGGAGGCACCCGGACCGGCGGAGGCATGAGCGCATCGGCTTCGTCGGCGAAGGCCCGGGCCCGCCCAGGAGCCCATGGTCACCCGGCCGGATACGCGAGGGCGGGCACGTGATCTGGGCCGAAGGAGCGGTCGACGGCCGGGCTGGGCGGGTCCACGTCGGCCTGAGCGGGGGTCTGCCGACGTGGACCCGCTGGCCCGCCGGGCCCTGCCTCAGGCGGGTCGCTCGTCGCGTGCCTGTGGGGCCGTGCCGGGGTGGCGTGGGCCCACGGGGAGCACGGTGCGGGCATGTGTTTCGTTGATGACGGTCGCCGCCGATGCGTACCAGGCGGCGAGTCCTGTCGCGATGCCGAACCATCCGCCCACCTGGGTCATGGCGTGCGGCTGCGCCCCCGTCTGGAAGGCGCCGATCGCCAGGAAGAGGAAGGTGAGCGTGAGCAGCGCCAGCACCACCAGCACGGCGAGGGTGACGCGGAGCGCCGCGATGGTCATATAAGCCGTGAAGATCGCCCAGCCGAGCAGGAACAGACCCAGCGCGTTGTGCGCGTCACCGGCGAGCGCCAGACGCGGCACGATCCACCAGTAAGCCAGCCAGAAGGCGGCGAACGACACGAACGCCGTCGCGCCGAAGGTGTTGCCGCGGCGGAATTCGAACAGACCCGCGGCGAACTGGGCGATGCCCCCGTAGAACGCGGCCAGGCCCAGCACCGGAATGACGGCGGCGCCCTCCTTCAACAGGTTGGTGTTGATGATCGAGAGCAGCAGCGTGGTCAGGGCGAAGCCGGCCAGGCCCAGCGGAGCGGGGTCGCCCGGTACCGCCGGGCGCGGGTTTCCCGCTGGTGGCTGCTCCGGGTGGAGGCTCCTCGTGTCCTCGTTCATGACCGGCATCCCTTCGACGAGAGCCTGCGCCTACCTTTACGGAAAGTACCCGTTTGTCGTATTTATTAGGCCTTTCCCTGCTTGTTCGTTGCCTCGACGGATCAGCCGGCCGTGGTCACCATGACGAGGCCGAAGCCGATCAGCACGACACCCGTCGTACGGCCCGTCCGCCAGGGGCTTCCGGCCCTGGCGGACGGGCCGGCCTCAGGCACGGCGGGTGCGGCGGCGCGGTGCTGGCGCAGGGTCTGTACGCCGAGAAACACCAGGTAGCCGGCACCGAGGAGCTTGACGACCAGGTAGGCCGCCGGTGCCGCGGCGAGCGCGGCCGCGAGCCCGGCCACGGCCAGCACACCCCAGAGCAGCAGCCCGGTCGCGATCCCGGCGACGGTCCGGAAGGCGTCCGCGGGGCCCGCCACCAGGGCCCTGCGGGTCACGACCGCCATGTCCGGTCCGGGCACGATGGTCAGCAGTCCGAGGACGCCGATCGCCGCCGCGAGGTGGGTCAGCATGCCGCCGGCCTCCCCTCAAGGCCGGCGACAAGGCCAGTGACAAGGCCGGTGACATGCGGGGACATGGGGTCGGCGACATGCGGGGACGGAATACAGGTGCGGTGGTTCAACTCAGAGATCTCTCAGGTGTCGACTGTTCACTGACCAGAGGTGTGGTGGGGATTGGCGGACGGGCCTTCGGTGCTCAGCAGCACGACCACCGAGGTCGCGTCGAGCCCCAGTGCCGTACGCCGCTCATCGGCACCCGTGCCGCCGAGTACCGTGCGGAGGCCGGCGAGTGCGGCCGCCCCGC
>NZ_CM002285.1:569132-611235 GCF_000497445.1 Streptomyces roseochromogenus subsp. oscitans DS 12.976
CCGCCCTGCAGACAGGGCCAGGCGAGGCTCGACGGGGTGCCGCAGTTCAGGCCGGCCATGGCGGTCTCGCCGGTCGGGACGCTGACGGCCGTACCCCGGACGAGGCCGGCGAGGACACAGGCCGCGGCCTCCGGTTCCACCGCCAGCAGCGCCGGAGCACCCCCGCGGTCGCGGCTGCGGTAGTGGGTGACGACGGCCTGGGCCAGTGAGCCGACACCCACCGGGATGGAGACGAGGTCGGGCCCTTCGTGAACACCCCAGGCCGCCAACTGCCCGTCGATCTCGGCGCAGAGCGTGGAGTACCCCTCGACGATCCACCCCGGGATCCGTTCATAGCCCGGCCAGGCGCTGTCCTGCACCAGGACCGTGTCCCGCGCGGCGGCGGCCTCGGCCGCACGTCGCACAGCCTCGTCGTACGACCCCGGTACGGCGGTGACCTCGGCCCCCTCTTCCACGATCGCGGCGACGGCTCGCGGATGCACTCCCCGGGGGACGAAGACGTGCGCACGCTGTCCGCGCAGGCGGGCCACGCGGGCCACCGCGCGGCCGTGGTTGCCCTCGGTGGCGGTCACCAGGGTGACCGGACCGGGATCCCGGCCGCTCCCCGCCCGCTCCCCGAGCAGACGGTGCACCGCCCAGGAGACACCGAGCGCCTTGAACGCGGGCAGACCCAGACGACGCGACTCGTCCTTCACGAAGACCCGTCCGACCTGCAACTCCTCGGCCAGCGCGGGAAGTTCGTTCAGCGGAGTGGGCGCGTAGCCGGGCAGCGCGGCATGGAAGTCCCGCACCTCGGCGGGTGCGGGCGCGCAGCGCCAGGTGCGGGCGCCGGGGCGCAGCGTCCAGGGCGGCGACGGGAGGGCAGAGGTGTTCTCGGGCACATGACCAGGGTCCGATGCCCTCCTACGATCGGTCCAGCGAATGTTTCAGACCTATGGTCGTCGGAGAAGCCGATCAATCAACGGCTCTGTACGACGAGGAGGGTCGCCGGCGATGTTCGACCTGCACCGGCTGCGCCTCCTGCGCGAACTCAAACACCGCGGCACCCTGGCGGCCGTCGCCACGGCGCTGTCCTACGCTCCGTCCTCCGTCTCCCAGCAGCTGTCCCTGCTGGAGGCCGAGGCCGGCGTCCCCCTGCTGGAACCGGTGGGGCGGCGGGTGCGGCTGACCGAGCAGGCCGAGATCCTCGTCGCCCACACGGAGGCGGTCCTGGAGCGCCTGGAGCGGGCGGAGGCGGACATCGCCGCATCGCTGTCCGGCCTGGCGGGTCTGACGGGCACCTTGCGCATCGCTTCGTTCCAGACCGCCGCTCTGGCCCTGGTGCCGACCGCGCTGGGTCTGCTGCGCGAGTGGCACCCCCGCCTGAGGGTCCACGTCACCCACCGGGAGCCGGAGCGCGCGCTGCCCGCCCTGCAGGCCCGCGACTTCGACCTGGTCCTCGCCGAGGAGTACCCGGGCAACCCCAATCCGCGGCCGGCCGAACTGGAGCAGGAGGACCTGCTCGACGACGCCCTGCAGCTCGCGCTTCCCGAGACTGCGGAACGGCCCGGCACCCGGGGCCCGTTGGCGGTGCTGCGCTCCCTCGCGGACCGTCCCTGGGTGATGGAGCCCGAGGGAACCGCCGCCCGGCACTGGGCCATGACCCTGTGCCGCACCGCCGGATTCGAACCCGACGTACGGTTCGAGACCACTGACCTCCTGCTCCACCTCCGCCTGGTCGACCAGAAGCACGCCGCCGCCTTCCTTCCCGCCCTGGTCTGGGACGGCCGCCCGCCGAGCGTGGCTCTACGGCAGCTCCCCCGCGGCCGGCGTGCTCGCCGCATCTTCACCGTCGTACGCCGGGGCGGCAGCCGGCACCCCGCGGTCCTCGCCTGCCGGGACGCCCTCCGGCATGCGGTCGCCCTGCGTTCCCCGCTGCCGTAGAGCCCTGCACTTTCTTGGTGTTCAGGGCTCGCGGTGCTCGTGGGTCGCCTGCTCCAGCGCCGCCGCCTCGGCCTGGGCAACCCGTGTCTCGGCCGCCACGTCGATCGAGCGGGTCAGCCACCAGTACAGCAGCGCGGCGACCGGGAGTCCGATGAACAGGGAGATGTCGGCTCCGCCCAGCGCCTTGGCGGCGGGGCCGACGTACAGGGTGCCGACGGAGAAGAAGGGGATCATGACGGCGAAGCCGACCAGGTAGGCGATGATGCCGTGCCAGCCCCAACGGCCGTAGATGCCGCGCGGGTTGAAGATCTCCGCGATGGCGTAGTGCCCGCGACGCACGACGTAGTAGTCCATCAGGTTCACCGCGGTCCAGGGGATGAACAGATAGAGCACCAGCAGCAGGAAGTTGTTGAAGTTCTGCAGGAAGTTGGAGGTCGCGGCCAGTGCACCGACCAGGGAGAGCGCGGCCGTCAGACCGATGGTGACCAGGCGTACGCCCAGTGTCGGCCGCACCCGCTTGAACGAGTCGATGCCGCTGATGAGGGTCAGCGAGCCGCCGTACATGTTCAGCGCGGTGACGGACACCAGGCCCAGGGCGGCGAAGAGCAGCACGATGGCACCGAAGCCGCTGAACACCTTGTCGCCGGCGGCGTTGATCGACGTGATCGTGTCGAAGTCCTTGCCCGCCCAGGCGGCCAGCAGCGTGCCGAGGACCATCAGCCAGATGCCGCCGAGCGCGGAGCCGAAGTAGGTCCAGTAGAAGGTCTTGCGGACCGTCACGTCCGGCGGGAGATAGCGGGAGTAGTCGGAGACGTAGATGGCCCAGCTGATCTGGTAGCCGGCGACCACGCCGAACTGGGCGAGGAACGGGGTCCACTTGAAGGCGCCGAGGTCGAAGGAGCCCGCCGGATAGTGCAGGGTGACGAGGACACCGACGGTGAAGACGCCGAAGATGACCAGGAAGGTGTACGTCAGGATCCGCTCGGCCTTGTGGATGATGTCGTAGCCCACGAGCGCGATGACGAGCGCGACCACGGTCACCACGACCACCCACAGCTTGACGCTGCCGTGCAGGGTGGTGTGCAGGGAGTCGGCGGCGAGGATGCTGTTGAAGACGTTGAACCCCGCGTACTGCACATAGGCGAAGAGCCACACCAGGAGGGCGCCGACGTAACCGAACTGGGGGCGCGACTGGATCATCTGCGGCAGGCCCAGCTGGGGGCCCTGTGCCGAGTGGAAGGCCATGAAGAAGGTGCCGAGGACGGTGCCGGCCACGATCGCCAGCAGCGACCAGATCAGATTGCCGCCCTCGGTGATGCTGATCAGCCCCACGGCCAGGGTCGCGATCTGGGCGTTGGACATGAACCAGAGCGGGCCCAGATGCCAGAGCTTGCCGTGCCGCTCGTCCAGGGGGACGTAGTCGATGGACCGGATCTCCAGGCCGGTCACCCGCGGCTCCGCTGATGTGCTCATGACGCCTCCCGGCGGCCGGTCTGCCTCTGGGACACATTGTTCTCCGAGGCGGACGCGGTGACGAGTGGTGCGACACAAATGCCAAGGCCGAGAGTGGGGAGGCGGCTGAGTATGTGCCGCCTCCGGGAGGCGTTCAGGCGCGGTGCAGGCCGTCCGAGAGACGGACGAAGCGGTGGCCGGCGGCCAGCAGGTGGGGGACGGCTCTCGCGATGCCCCGGGCGGTGCCGCCTGCGGGGTGGTTCATATGGCACAGGACGATGGAACCGGCCCGAGCGGAGGCGACGGTGGTGTGAACCTGCTCGGCGGTGAACGTGGCGCCGCCGTCACCGTTGACCGAGAAGCTGACGAAGCGTTCCCCGAGGTCCCCGACGATGCGTGCCGCGACGTCGTCGCAGTAGGCCGTGCCGGACCGGAAGAAGCGCGGCGGGGCGCCCAGCAGACCGGTCAGCTTCGCCTGGTTGCCCGCGATCTCGTCGTACACCTCGCCCGCGCCGCGGGTGCCGGGGATGCCGTACGCGGAGCGGCCGGTGACCGACAGGGGGCGGTGCCGGGTGCCGTGGTTGGCGATCTCGAACAGCGGATCGGTGGCCAGCCGGTGGAACACCGCCGGGTTGGCGTCGATCCAGCGGGAATTGATGAACAGCGTCGCCGGGATGTTCCGTGCGCGGAGGAAGTCGAGGAGCGCCTGGTCGTAACCGCTGCCGCCGGGGCCACCGCACGCGTCGAAGGTCAGCGCGATGTCGCGGGTCGTCCCCGGCAGCGAGTGCACCACGCCCGGGGCGTCGAAGCCCCAGGTGTGCGGCACGCTGCGGCCGTAGCGGGCCACGATCTCCTCGCGGGTGACGGGAGGCCGTGTGGCCGAGGGCACGGCGCTGGGGGTGGACGGGGCGGCCGAGTCCACGCCCGTGCCCGGCGAACCGGAGGAGGCGGACGCGCCGCCGTCGTTCTTCGGGCTCGCGCAACCGGCGAGCAGCCCTCCCGCCATGGCAGCGAGCACCGCACGCCGACCAGCCGTCATCCGTTTCCCTCACACCTGATCGAAGGCCGTCACAGCCAACGGCCACCTTGACGGCAACGGTACGCAGCGGACGACTCGTGGCCGTGAAGACAGCGGTAAGAGGTCATCCAGAATCGGGCGGGAGTCGACGCCTACGGCGACACCGGGTCTACGGCTGTACCGGTGAGGGCACTTCGACGAGACCGGCCCGGCACGCTCAGAGTGCTCAGGAGTTCACGGCGGTCAGCCGCGGGGCGTGGCCGGGCGGCCGTAGCGACGCTCGAAGCGTTCGATGCGGCCGGCGGTGTCCACGACCCTCGCCTTGCCAGTTTAGAAGGGGTGGCCGGCCGACGAGATGTCCGTTCAGCGTTCCTCGCGGAAGGGGACATGCCGGCCGGCGACCGGGTCGTACTCCGGTACGACTCGTCATGCGTGACGGTCCGCTCCTGGGCCGCCGTCGCGATGGCTCGTGGTGAAGCGGGACGGTGGCATGCCGAAGGCGCGGGTGAAGGCGGCGGTCAGGGCGGCGGGAGAGGCGTAGCCGAGGTGGCCGGAGACCTCGGTGACCGATGCCGTGCGCAGCAGCGGCACGGCGGCCAGCAGGCGCGCGCGGGTGCGCCAGACCGCCGGGCTCTCCCCTGTCTCGGTCCGGAAGCGCCGGGTGAAGGCCCGTTCGCTCATGGCCGTCCGCGCGGCCCACGCGGCGTTGGTGACGCCGGCGTCCGGGGCGGCCAGATACGCACGGCAGAGCGCCGCGAGATCGGGAGCGGCGGGGATCGCGACGTGGAACGGAAGCGGGGTGCGTGCCGCGATCTCGTGCAGGAGGAGCGCCACGACACAACCTTCCCGGCCGGAGAGGCTGTAGTCGGCCTCGAACTCGACTGCGGCCAGGAGCAGTTCACGCAGCAACGGCGGAACGTCCACGACCATGCAGGTGGCGGGCCACCAGGGCACGGCGTCCGGCTCGATGTAGAGGGAGCGGGTGCTCACTCCCAGCATGCGGACCCGGTGCCGGGCGGTCGCCGGGATCAGGACGGCTCGCTCCGGCGGAACGGTCCAGGTGCCCTCGGGGGTGTCGACGACCATGACGCCGGTGGCGCCGTAGAGGAACTGCGCGCGCCGGTGCCGGTGCCAGTCGAGCACCTGGCCGGAGGCGTAGTCGGTACCGATGGGCAGGACGGCCCGGTCCACATGGTCGACGTTGTCCACGGAGACGTTCTTCACCGGGCCACTGTAGGGGCCGACTCTCGAAAGAATGGTGCCGGGCATCGCATGCGGGCAGCTCGTCGGGCTGGTGAAGTGGCCCTGTGAACGAAGTGGCACTTCTTGGAATCGGACTCCTCACCGGGGTGACGACCGTCTTGTTCGGGTTCGGCGGCGGCTTTGTCGCGGTTCCGGTGGTGGTGTGGGCGAACGCGGCCCTCGGCGCGGACGCGATCCGGGTGGCGACGGCCACCTCGGCCCTGGTCATGCTGGTCAACGCGGCGTTCGCCACGGCCGTCACCCCACGGCGCGTCCTGACCGCCCTGCGCGGCAGCGGCCCGCTGCTGGCCCTGCTGGCCGTCGGCGGTGCGGCCGGTGCGCTCGCCACCCGGCACGCCGAGGCCGGCCAGGCCCACTTCGGCTTCGTCGCGTACGTCGCTCTCACCGTCGTCGATCTGCTGCTGCGCCCCGGCTTTCTGCGTCCGCGCGGACATGTCCGGGAGAGCCGCGAGGCACACAGTGAGGAGACCCGTGAGGTGCCCCGTCCCCTGCCCGCCGTCCTCGGCGCACCGATCGGCGCGGTGGCGGCCTTCCTCGGTGTCGGCGGCAGTGTCATGACCGTTCCCGCGCTACGACGCGCCGGACACCCGATGCGTGTGGCGACCGCACTCGCCAACCCTCTCACCCTCGCCATCGCGCTCCCCGCCACCGCGCTGTCCCTGACCGGCACGGACGCCGTCGCCGCCCACACGCACCCGCATCTGGTCGGCCTGGTCGACCTCCGCGCCGCCGGGGCGCTGCTCCTGGGCGCTCTGCCCGTGATCGCGGTGCTGCGGCGCCGCCCGCCCCGGATCCCGGACCGCGCCCACGCCTGGTCGTATCTCGCACTGCTCGGCGTCGTGGAGGTCGCGATACTGCTCGCGGGTTGAGACGGATGTCCCGGCCGGGTGGCCCCGGGGCCGTCGTCAGGAGGCCTTGCGCTGCCGCCTGATGGGTTCTCCCACCCGGTGCATATGGGTGAGGGCCTCGCGGTACGACCGGATCAGTCCGGTCTCGTGGTACGGCACGCCGATCTCCGCGCAGTACGCGCGCACGATGACCTGCGCGCGCCGCAGATGGGGCGTGGGCATGCTCGGGAACAGGTGGTGCTCGATCTGGTAGTTGAGCCCGCCGAGCATCATGTCGGTGAGGCCGCCGCCGCGGACGTTGCGGGAGGTGAGGACCTGGCGGCGCAGGAAGTCGGGCCGTTCGTCACCGGTGAACGTGGGCATGCCCTTGTGGTTCGGTGCGAAGGTGCAGCCGAGGTAGACCCCGAACAGGCCCTGGTGCACAGCGAGGAACGCGATCGCCTTGCCGGGCGGGAGCACCAGGAACAGCGCGGACAGATAGGCCGCCAGGTGGAGGAAGAGCAGACCGGCTTCCAGCAGCCGGTGCTTCATGGCCGGCCGGCGCAGCGCCCGTACGCTCGCGACATGCAGGTTGAAGCCCTCCAGCGTCAGCAGCGGGAAGAACAGCCACGCCTGGTGGCCGCCGATGAGACGGGCCAGTCCACGGCTGTCGCGGGCCTGGTCGGTGGACCACACCAGGATGTCGGGGGCGACATCCGGGTCGAGTTCCTCGTGGTTGGGGTTGGCGTGGTGGCGGGTGTGCTTGTTCATCCACCAGCCGTAGCTCATGCCGATGCCGAGGTTTCCGAAGAGGCGGCCCCAGATCTCGCTCGGCCGGCCGCGCCGGAAGACCTGGCGGTGCGCCAAGTCATGGGCAACGAGGGCCACTTGACCGAACATCAACGCCAGGAAGGCGGCCACGGCCAGCTGCCACCAGGTGTCGCCGAGGGCGAGGAAGGTGCCCCAGCCCGCCACCAGCAGCGCGATGACCAGGGCGAGCCGTGCCGTGTAGTAGCCGGGGCGCCGGTTCAGCAGCCCCGCCTCGGCGATACGCCGGGACAGCCGGGCGAAGTCGCTGCCGGCTCCGGATCCGGACGTACGGGAACGGGCGTCCGGCGCCCCGGCCGTGACCGGGGCATGAGGGGAAATCGTCATGCCGTCGAGTCTCGGCAGGCGCGTGCGGCCGGAACAGCCAGCCAGTCACCGGACCGGATGGGGGGCTTTCCCTACGGCACCCCAGGGTGTTTCCACCACTCCAAGCCGCTGACCTCGGCCTTCTGGGGAGGCCACGCCCGCTTGCTCCCCGTCTCCGGTCAGCGCCCGGCGAGGAGTTCGAGCGTGTCGATCACGCGGTGGGAGAAGCCCCACTCGTTGTCGTACCAGGCGACCACCTTGACGTGCCGGCCGTCGACGCGGGTCAGGGCCGAGTCGAAGACGGAGGAGGCCGGGTTGCCGGTGATGTCGGACGACACGAGCGGTTCGTCCGAGTACTCCAGGATGCCGGCGAGTGGTCCCTGGGCTGCGGCGCGGTACGCCGCCAGGACGTCGTCGCGGGTCACCTCGCGTGCGACGGTCGTGTTGAGTTCGACGATCGAGCCCACCGGCACGGGCACCCGGATCGAGTCACCCGACAGCTTGCCGTCGAGGTTCGGCAGCACGAGACCGATGGCCTTCGCCGCGCCCGTCGTGGTCGGCACGATGTTGACGGCGGCGGCGCGGGCCCGGCGGGCGTCGCGGTGCGGGCCGTCCTGAAGGTTCTGCTCCTGGGTATAGGCGTGCACCGTCGTCATGAACCCGTGCTCGATCCCGGCGAGTTCGTCCAGCACGGCGGCCAGCGGGGCGAGCGCGTTGGTGGTGCAGGAGGCGTTCGAGACGATCGTGTGCAGGGCCGGGTCGTACGCGTCGGTGTTGACCCCGTACGCGAGCGTGACGTCGGCGCCGTCGGACGGCGCGCTCACGAGCACCTTCCTCGCGCCCGCGTCCAGGTGTGCGCGGGCGGCCTTCGCGGCGGTGAAGCGGCCGGTCGCCTCCAGGACGATGTCCACATCGAGTGCGGCCCACGGCAGTCGGGCCGGTTCACGCTCGGCGAGGACCTTGATGCGCCGGCCGTCGACGACGAGCGTGTCCCCGTCGACGGTCACAGGCCGGCCGAGCCGGCCGGCTGTGGTGTCGTAGGCGAGCAGCCGTGCGAGGGTGACGGGTTCGGTGAGGTCGTTCACTGCGACGATCTCAAGGGCGCTGCCGCGTTCGAGGAGTGCGCGTAGCACGTTGCGTCCGATGCGGCCGAATCCATTGATGGCGATGCGCGTCATGAGTGGTATCCCCTGGGTTCCTGCTGGTTCCTTCGGTGCCCCCTCAGCGTCGCGTGCCGCATCCGCTCATGGCCGTGTCGGGAGCGCCATGGTTCGCAAGGATCGCGCCAGGGGCCGGCGGGGTCGGCTACTCGCCCTGGGTGAAGGTGCGTCGGTATTCGCTCGGGGTCGTGCCGAGGATCCGCTGGAAGCGGGTCCGCAGATTGGTGCCGGTACCGAGGCCGACCTCGGCGGCGATCTGCTCGATGCTCCGCTCCGAACGTTCGAGCAGCTCACGGGCCAGGTCGACACGGGCGCGCATCACCCACTCCATCGGCGTGTACCCGGTGTCCTCGACGAAGCGCCGGGAGAACGTGCGCGGTGAGACCGCCGCATGCCGGGCGAGCACCGTGAGGGTGAGGGGCTCGCCGAGGCGGTGCAGTGCCCATTCGCGGGTCGCGGCGAACCGCTCGCCCAGCGGCTCGGGCACGCTGCGCGGCACGTACTGCGCCTGGCCTCCGCTGCGGTAGGGCGCGGCGACCAGGCGCCGTGCCGCGTGGTTCGACACGGCCACGCCGAGGTCCTTGCGCAGGATGTGCAGGCACAGATCGATACCGGACGCGGCGCCGGCCGACGTCAGCACACTGCCCTCGTCCACGAAGAGCACGTTCTCGTCGACCCGGACGAGCGGGTGTTTCGCCGCGAGGGCACGCGAGTAGTGCCAGTGGGTCGTCGCGCGCTTGCCGTCGAGCAGTCCCGTGGCGGCGAGCGCGAAGGCACCCGTCGAGATGGCGGCGAGGCGTGTGCCGCGCGCGTGGGCGGCGAGCAGGGCGTCGACAACGGGCCGTGGCGGATCCTCGCGGTCCGGAAACCGGTACCCGGGGATGAAGACGATGTCCGCCCACACCAGCGCGTCCAGGCCGTGGGCCACGTGGTACGACAGCCCGTCTCCGCCCGCCACGAGTCCGGGCGCGGCCCCGCACACCCGCACCTCGTACGGCATGCTCGCCCGCGTCGTGAACACCTGCGCGGGAATCCCGACATCGAGCGGCTTCGCACCGTCGAGCACCAGGACGGCGACGCGCTGCGGGCGAGGGGACGGGGGCGGCACGGAACACAGCGTACGAGAGGCACCGCCCCCGGCCCTGCCGGGTTCCCGGACGGACGGCTGGTGAATTCGCCGTACTCCGTACGACGACGGGCCCCGCCGTTGGGTATCGGCGGGGCCCGCTGCCCAAGGGCGGACGGCCGGTGCGCGGCGTCAGTCCGTGCCGGACTCCATCGCGGCACGGTCCAGGGCCTCGTCCTCCTCCGAGACCTCGCCGCGGGAGGCGATGGCCTCGGCGCCGCCCTGGGGCATCGCGCCGATCAGCCCCGTGGAGGCGGCCTGGGCCGCGCCGATCAGGGCCGGGTGCTCGGTGCCGACCATGCCCAGACCCGCGTACTGCTCCAGGCGCGCACGGGAGTCGGCGATGTCGAGGTTGCGCATGGTGAGCTGGCCGATCCGGTCGGACGGGCCGAACGCGGAGTCCTCGGTGCGCTCCATGGACAGCTTGTCCGGGTGGTAGCTGAACGCCGGGCCCGTGGTGTCGAGGATCGAGTAGTCCTCACCGCGCCGCAGCCGCAGCGTCACCTCGCCGGTGACCGCCGCGCCGACCCAGCGCTGCAGCGACTCGCGGATCATCAGCGCCTGCGGGTCCAGCCAGCGGCCCTCGTACATGAGGCGGCCGAGCTTGCGGCCCTCGTTGTGGTACTGGGCGAGGGTGTCCTCGTTGTGGATCGCGTTGACCAGGCGCTCGTACGCGGCGTGCAGCAGCGCCATGCCGGGCGCCTCGTAGATGCCACGGCTCTTGGCCTCGATGATCCGGTTCTCGATCTGGTCCGACATGCCGAGGCCGTGCCGGCCGCCGATGGCGTTGGCCTCCATGACCAGCTCGACCGGGGAGGCGAACTCCTTGCCGTTGACCGTCACCGGGCGGCCCTGGTCGAAGCCGATCGTGACGTCCTCGGCGAGGATCTCGACCGTGGGGTCCCAGAACCGCACACCCATGATCGGCTCAACGGTCTCCACACCGTTGTCCAGGTGCTCCAGCGTCTTGGCCTCGTGGGTGGCGCCCCAGATGTTGGCGTCCGTCGAGTACGCCTTCTCGGTGCTGTCGCGGTACGGCAGCCCGTGCGCGAGCAGCCACTCGGACATCTCCTTGCGGCCGCCCAGCTCGGTCACGAAGTCGGAGTCCAGCCAGGGCTTGTAGATCCGCAGGTGCGGGTTGGCGAGCAGGCCGTAGCGGTAGAACCGCTCGATGTCGTTGCCCTTGAAGGTGGAGCCGTCGCCCCAGATCTGTACGTCGTCCTCGAGCATCGCCCGGACCAGGAGCGTGCCGGTGACGGCGCGGCCGAGGGGGGTGGTGTTGAAGTAGGCACGCCCGCCGGAGCGGATGTGGAACGCGCCGCAGGTGAGCGCGGCCAGCCCTTCCTCGACCAGAGCGGCACGGCAGTCGACCAGGCGCGCGATCTCGGCACCGTAGGTCGCCGCACGCCCGGGGACGGAGGCGATGTCGGGCTCGTCGTACTGGCCGATGTCGGCGGTGTAGGTGCACGGGACGGCGCCCTTGTCGCGCATCCACGCGACGGCGACCGATGTGTCGAGGCCGCCGGAGAAGGCGATGCCGACGCGCTCGCCGACCGGAAGGGAAGTGAGGACCTTGGACATAGGAAGAGTATGCATCATCCCGTATGGCCATGCATAGTGCCGGGCCGTAACGGGGCCCTAACGGGTGTGTCAGCCGCCGGCCGCTCCCCTGTCGGCCTGGCCGTGGGCTCCCGTCTGCGCGAGCATGGAGCCGCCGTCGAACCAGCATGGAGCCGCTGTCGAACCAGCATGAAGGCGCCGCGGAAGACGCCACAACCAAGCCGACCACGCCCGAGGAGACCGGTCATGACCAGCCTCGACACCGCCCAGTCGGTGCACACCACCCCCGAGGGCCTGCTCTGGGAGCCCAGCGAGCGCTGGGTGCGCGGCCGTAAGGGCGATGTCACCGTTGTCGACAGCCGCCACCCCCTGCTCGTGTGGGAGCCCGGCGTCCCCGTGCCGCTGTACGCCTTCCCGCGCACGGAGGTCCGCGCGGATCTGCTGCGCCCGGCGAAGAACCCGCCGACCGGGGCCCATACCGGATCGACGCTCTTCTACGACCTCGAAGTCGACGGTGAGCTGCTGGAGAACGCGGCCTGGACGTTTGCCTCCGACGACCTCGCCGGCCATGTCGCCTTCGAATGGTTCCGCCGCACCGGCAGAGGCCTGGACCACTGGTACGAGGAGGAAGAGGAGATCTTCGTCCACCCCCGCGACCCGCACAAACGGGTCGACGCCATCCCCAGCAGCCGGCATGTCCTCGTCGAGATCGGCGGCAAGGTCGTCGCTGACACGCACCGCCCGGTGCTCCTCTTCGAGACCGGCCTGCCCACCCGCTACTACCTCCCCCGCGAGGACGTCCGCCTCGACCTGTTCCGCCCCACCGACCACCACACCCGCTGCCCCTACAAGGGCATCGCCGCGTACTGGTCCTGGGACAGTCAGCACGGCGAGGCGGACGTCCCGCCCGACGTCGTGTGGAGCTATCCCGAGCCGCTGCCCGCGGTGGCCGCGATCAAGGGGCTGCTCGCCTTCTACAACGAAGCCGTCGGCATCACGGTGGACGGGGAACGCCTCGAACGCCCAGTCACACATTTCACCGCGTCGCTGTCCTGAGACCGGGCGCCTCAGCCGTTCGCCGGCTCGCCGAGCAGCTTCCAGGTGCGGCGCTGGTCCGCCTCCCCCAGGTCGGTCCCGGCGAACACCCGCCCCGGTCGCTCCGGTAGCGGCGTGCCTCGGCTGCGACGGCCTCCTCGTCGCCGATGACGGCGAGGTCGACGGCCCGGATGCCGCCGGACCGTGCGATGGCGCGTCGGCAGGACGGGAACTGCTCATAGGAGGGGAGTGTGTCGGTCGCGGTCCGCCGTACCGCCTCGACGTCGGCAGTGACCACGCCGGGGACGAAGGCGACGATCCGCAGTGCCGGCCGGCCCGCGGCCTCGGTCGCTGCGGTGACCGCGGAAACGATGTGTTCGGCCAGGGCCCGCGGGCCGGCCAGGAGCGGAAGGATGCCGTCCGCTAGTCCACCGGAGACACGCAGGGTCTGCGGTCCCATGGCGGCGACCAGGATCGGCACCGGCGGTTCGGCGCCCGGCACGGCCGCCGACAGCGGGGTCGCGGCCGTCAGCAGCTCGCCGTGGAAGTCGGCGCTGCCCGTCGCCAGCAGCGGACGCGGGGCGGTGAGGAACTCGCGGAGCCGGGCGACGGGACGCTCGTGGGGGATGCCGAAGCCGGTTTCGGTCAGGTACTTGATGCCGAGGGCGAGCCCGAGGTGGTGGTGGCCTGAGCCGTCCGGGCCTGGCCGGCGACGATCAGCGGATGGCGGCCGAAGACGGGGATCGCCGCAGTGCCGACCCACAGGCCAGGGACCTTGCGGCCGATGATCGCGGCCAGCGTCGTGGAGTCGCAGGAGAAGGTCTGCCCGAACCACGCCGAGCGCGGCCCGGCCTCCTGAGCCTCGCGCGCCGGCTGCACCGTGATGTCGACCGGGTGTTGCACGGAGAGCGCTACTCCGACTGGTCACACAGAGGCAACCGGCAGCGGGCGAGCGGCATCCCGGCTCCCGGACAGCGACCCGTTCGTCAGCGCCTGCCGCCGAACGTCCAGGCGTGGACCTCGATGTCCGCATACCGGTCCGGGGGCAGGACGGCCCGTGCCGTGTCCGGATCCGGTGCCCGGAGCAGCGCGGCCGTGCCGAGCCAGGCCTCGCCGTCGTCGGACAGCAGGGGGCCGTACGCGATCAGCTCGTCCCGCTCCGGCGGCAGCGCGATGAGGTCGGTGTCGACCGTGCGCCGGGCGCCGAGGCCCAGCACCAGATACCGGTCGCCCTCGGTCGGGCCGCCGGGGAAGTCCCACATGGTGCGGCCCAGCAGGTTGCGCCAACGGCGCAGCAGCACCTCCCGGTACACGCCCGCCTGGTAGTTGGGCTCGTCGAAGGCGAAGTCCCGCGCGGCCGCCGGGTCCGGCAGGTCGAGGATGTGCACGCTGCCGGTGGGCGTCGCCCCGTCGTCGGTCAGGGTCGGGCCGCGGGCGATCATCTCCTTGGCGTACTGGTCCATGTAGGACCAGTGGTCTTCCAACAGCTCGTCCCGCAAGGGCAGAGAGCCGGGCCGATCACGGTGATAGCAGAAGAACTCCATGACTGCAGACCCTCCCCAAACACAGGCCGACACCTCAACTGCTTTTGCGGGAACCGCCCGTGCGGCCGGCGCTCAGCCGCCGGTCAGCAGCCGACGTACGACGTATCCGGCGGAGTCCACACCCGAGCTGCCTCCTTCGACGAGCGCGGCCACCGAGATACGGGAGTCGTAGGCGGTCAGCCAGCCGTTGGTGTGGTCCCCTTCCTCCGCGGTGCCGGTCTTGGCACCGACGCCGGCCAGGTCGGCCAGTCGCGGAGCCGCCGTGCCGCTGGTGGCCACGCCGCGCATCATCGACTGCAGATAGCCGGCCGTGCGGGCGGGGATGGGCCGGGGCGCGGTCTCCTGGTGCTGTCCCGGCAGGATGACCGGCTGTTCGAAGCCGGCACCCCGCACGGTGGCCGCCACGGATGCCATGAACAGGGGCGTGGCGGTGACCTTGCCCTGGCCGATGAACTGGGCCGCCTGGTCGCCGCCCTGGACGTCCGGCGGGATGCTCGGGTCGGTCGTGGCGACCCCGCCGCCGATGGACCAGCTGCCCATGCCGAAGACGTTCACCGCCTCGTCGTTCAGCGCGGAGGCGTCGCCGTCGTGCACCAGGTGGTGGAAGCCGTCCTTGATGAAGGAGGTGTTGCACGACACCGTGAACGCCTGGGCGAGGGACGAGCCGGGGTTGGCCCGCACACCCGGGTCGTTGTGGAACAACTGGCTGTTGGCCGTCAGTGAGTCCGTGCACGGCGCCGGACTGCTCGGCGTGAGGCCTGCCTTGTCGAAGAGGGCGGCCGCGGTGATGATCTTCATCGTGGAGCCCGGAGCCTTGATGCCGTTGAGGGCGATGTCGCCGTCCTCGCCGGTGTGCGCGATCGCGAGGATGTGACCGTTGCGCCAGTCGAGAGCCACCGTGCCCGTGGGCTTCTGCTGCAGGTGAGCGTCCTTCACCGCGCGCTCGGCGACCCCTTGGAGGCCTGCGTCGATGGTCGTCCTGACGACCGCCGGCTCGCCCTTGGTGAAGACCTTCAGCGTCTCCACACCCGCGCCGCCGCCGTCGACCACGGCCACTCCCGTTCCGGGTTTTCCACCCGTGGCCTTGGCGTTCTTGCCGATGGTCGCCGCGACGTCCCGCAGCGAGGGGAACGTGGACAGGTCGGTTCTGCCGTCGCTCGCGACGACCTTCGCGCCGCCCGAGCCGGCCGGCAGCGTGCCCGCGGTCAGCGACTGGCCGTCGCCCAGGCCCGGATAGAGCACCGAGCTGTTCCAGTGGACCGCCAGCTGACCGTTCGTGCTCTTCCGCACGGCGACCGCGCTCGCGTAGCTCCAGGTGCCGCCCGCGACCTGAGCGGTGACGTCAAAGGTGACCTTGGTGGCTCCCGGTGTCACCGACGAGGACCCCGCGGACAGGATGTGATCGAACGTCAGCTTCTTCAGGTGCAGGCCGTCGGCGTACTCCCGGAGCGCCCGCGCGGCGGTGTCGGGTGTGTCGGTGGTGCTCGACGCGCCGTCCAGGTGCTGCTGGGACCAGTTGTCCAGGAACGCGCGAGCCAGCTTCTTCGCCTCGGCACCCGACGGGGGCGTACTCGATACCTCGGAGGGGTCGAATCCGCGCGCGTCCTGGGACGTACCGTCACCCGCCGAACCGGAGGCCAGGCTGTGCACGATGTTGTAGGTACCGATTCCCCCGAGGGCGAGCAGCGCGGTGCACGTACCGGCGAGGCCGATCTTCACAGCTCTGTTCATGCGTAGATCGTATGGACGTTCTATGAATGCGTGTGCACATAGTCGATGGATCGTTATCGAACGGTGCGAGTTTTCACATGCCCACGCGGAATACCTACGTTCCCCCGACAGACCCGATGTTTCGTTGATCCGTAAGGCGTGGAGAGCGACGATGACCTCGCA
Organism: Streptomyces roseochromogenus subsp. oscitans DS 12.976; assembly: GCF_000497445.1. Classification (NCBI taxonomy): domain Bacteria; kingdom Bacillati; phylum Actinomycetota; class Actinomycetes; order Kitasatosporales; family Streptomycetaceae; genus Streptomyces; species Streptomyces roseochromogenus. The sequence goes on from NZ_CM002285.1 coordinate 585,068, forward strand.
GTGAAGACATCGGACGTCCCTGGAGACTGCGCGGCACCATGACCTCGGACCGGGCGTGGGACGGATTCCTGCGCGGCCAGGACCTGTTGGGGACCAGGCTGCCCACGCTCTGGTACGAGGGTCCGTTCCTCGGGGACGGACCGCTCGGCAGCACGGTGTACCAGGAGCCGGGCGCGAACCGGATCCGCTGAGGTCTTCGCCGCCCGGGTAACAGCAGCGGGCGGCGAGCAGGTCACCTGGACGTTCCACCCCGAGGACGCCGTCAGCCACCGCCGCATCAGCGAGGCCCCGCCCGCCGGCTGCACCGCCAACCCGCCCTGGACCACCCGCACCACCGCCGACGGCACCGCGCAGGTGCTCCAGCCCCTCACGGGCGGCGGTCGGACCGCGACCGCGTACCGCCGTGCCGGCGACGACCTCCTGCTCAGCGTCGGGCACAGCTTCCCCTCCGGCACCGCCGCCGAGGCCGACTCGCTGCGCAACCTCCGGCGCGCCCCGTCCGTACGACACCCTGCGGCGACAGCACACCGGCTGGTGGCACGCGTTCCACCGGAAGAGCTTCGTGCCGTTCCCCGACCAGCGGCTGCAGAGCGTCCACTGGATCCAGCTGTACAAGGTCGCTTCGGCCGGCCGCGCGGGCGGCCCCGTGACGGCCACCTCCGGTCCATGGCCGGAGCCCACGCCCTGGCCCGCGGTCCGGTGGTACCTCAACGTGCAGCTGGAGTACTGACTCATCCAGGGCTTCAATCACCCCGAACTCGACCCGCTCGCCACCACGGTGCGCCAGAACCAGGAGCAGCTCGCCGCCAATGTGCCCGCCGCGTACCGCTCGGACAGCTCCGGCCGACTGCAGCTCCGACATGTTCGCCGACCGGGGTGTGGGTGAACCGGGCACGGGCGCCGAGACCGGCGACCTCACCTGGGCGCCGCACAATGTGTGGCTGTCGTACCGGCACTCCATGGACAAGGCTCTGCTCCGCGACACGGTCTACCCCGTGCTGCGCCGGGCCATCGGATACCCCTGCACTTTCTCACCCCGGGCAGCGACGGCAAGCTCCATCTGCCTAGCACACTCTCACCCGAGTACCCCGTCGTGCCGCCCCGGGACACCAACTACGACCTGGCCCTGCTCCGCTGGGGCTGCCGGACGCTCCTCGACTCGGCCGAACTGCTGGGAATCGACGACGAGTTGAAACCGCGCCGGCAGGAGGTGCTGGGCCGGCTCACGCCCGGCGACGGTGACACGGCGATCGCGTATCTGCGGAAGTTCTTCGACCCGGGTACCCGCTTCCCCTGCCGCGCCAACACGCATTCACCGAGGCCGGCCCGGTCATCGAGACGCCGCCGTCGGCCTCGCAGTCCCTGCACGACATGTTCTGCCAGAGCTGGGGCGGGTCGTCCGCGTGTTCCCGGCGGTTCCGTCCGCCTGGGCGGACGTGACCCTGCACAACGTCCGTGCGCAGGGCGCGTTCCTGGTCAGCGCCGTCCGCACAGCGGGAGCCACGCGATGCATCCGAGTCAGAAGCCTGGCGGGCGAGCGGCTCAAGCTCCGGTACGGGATGAACGGTTCCTCACCGTGCTGCTGGACGACGGCACACCGGCCCACACCCGGGACCTGGGCGAGGGCGCCCTCGCCATCGACCTGCCCAAGGGCCGCGAGGTCCTCGTCCACTCCGGCTCCCAGCCCGACCTCGTCATCGCCCCCTCACCGTCGGCGAACCGGGTCCGGCGTGGGGCCTGCCGTAGCGACCTCGCCGCGAACGAACGGCGGAACTACCCTGCGGCGACAGGGCAGTTCGGCGCAGCCCGGCCAGATGGGGGCCGCGTCGGCCCGGCAAGCCCTAGGCGCCCGAGGTCACGGCCTTGAGCTCGGCCAGTGACTCCCGTATCAGCTCCGGCATCGGGCGTTCCTCGGCCGGTGCGATCCACCGCTCGAAGGCGATCTTGAAGACGGCGACCGCCGCCTCGGCGGCCAGGCTCGCAGCCGGTTCGGCGACACCGCGGCTGCGCAGGGTGTCGGTGAGCGCGGCCGCCAGCGAGGCGAGCTTGATCAGCTCGCGCTCCCGCAGCTCCGCGTTGGCCGTGATCACGGCGTGCCGCCGGCGCGCGAACTCACGCCGGTCGGCGAACAGCTCGGCGACGGCGTCCAGGCCGGCCGTCAGCGCGTCGAGCGTCGCCACGCTCTCCGGGGCGCCGGCGACCGCCCGGACGAACAGTTCCTCCAGCTCACCGGAGCCGGCGAAGAGCACCTCGCGCTTGTCGGCGTAGTGCCGGAAGAAGGTCCGCTCCGTCAGCCCGGCCCGCTTGGCGATCTCGGCCACGGTGGTCTGCTCGTACCCGCGCTCGGCATAGAGCGCCAGTGCGGCCTTCGCCAGGCGTCCGCGCGCGTCCGGCTCCCATCTACCCATGCGGAGATCTTACGTGATGACAGGGGCTGACATCAGGTGTACTGTCTATGACAGTGACTGACATCGAGTCTTTGAGGTCTCCCATGCGCATCTTCGTCACAGGCGCCTCCGGCTGGATCGGATCCGCCCTCGTACCCCAGCTCACCGAAGCGGGACACCAGGTCGCCGGGCTCGCCCGCTCCGACGCCTCCGCCGCCGCGCTCACCGCCGCCGGCGCCGAGGTCGTCCGCGGCACCGTCGACGACCTCGACGTCCTGCGGGACGCGGCCGCCGCGTCGGACGGTGTGATCCACCTCGCCTTCAAGCACGACACCGCCTTCAGCGGCGATCTCAAGGGCGCCGCCGAGGCCGACCGGCGCGCCGTCGACACCTTCGGCGAGGCGCTCGCCGGCACCGGCCGGCCCTTCGTCCTCGCCTCCGGCCTGGCCGGACTCGCCCCCGGGCGAGTGGCGACCGAGCGGGACATGCCCGCGCACTTCGACTCGCCGATCGCGATCCGGGCGGCCACCGCACAGCAGGTGCTCGCGTTCGCCTCGCGCGGCATCCGCTCGTCCGTGGTGCGGCTCTCGCCGACCTGCCACGGCGACGGAGACAACGGCTTCATGGCGATGCTGGTTGCCATCGCCCACGCCAAGGGCGTCTCCGGCTACATCGGCGACGGCGCCAACCGCTGGCCGGCCGTCCACCGACTCGACGCCGCACGGCTGTTCCGCCTCGCGGCCGAGCAGGCCCCGGCCGGTTCGGTGCTGCACGGTGTCGCGGAGGAGGGCGTCGCGATCCGTGACGCGGCAGAGGTGATCGGCCGGCACCTCGATGTGCCGGTGGTCTCCGTGGCACCGGAGGCGGCGCCTGAGCACTTCACCTGGCTGGCCGAGTTCCTCGGCCTCGACGTCCCGGCATCGAGCACCCTGACCCGCGAACTGCTGGGCTGGACGCCGGCCCACCCGGATCTCCTCGAAGACCTGGACAAGGGGCACTACTTCACCGTTCAGGCCAGCAGCGCCTGACGGGATCCCGGCTGGAGGAGCCGACGGGAGCGGACACCTCCAGCCGGGCCGTCCGTACGGCAGCGGACAGCTTTCCACGGGACCGGGTGCGCTACGGCCGGACGCGGGCGGTCGGCACATCGCCGGGTTCGGCGCCACGGCCGTAGACGCCGATCGCCACGGGCCCGCATCAGGGCGGGTCCCGGCGACTCGGCCCGATCCCCCGCCGGACGCACACCGTAAGGGCATGCGCCGGTGAGAGATCGGACCGTGCCGTGCCGACCACGCGGGCTGTGTCAGATATCCAGCGGCGGAAGGCCGGCCAGCCCCGTGTCGCGCATGATGTGGTCGACCGTCTCCGTCAGCGAGCTGTCGGCGCGGATGACCGTCTCCACTCCCCCGGGCAGCAGGTCACGCCGCCGGTACCAGTCCCGCAGGTCGGCCTCGCTCACCTGGTCGGCGATCGGCTTGGCCGCATGGCGGGCGAGGGTCTCGTCGAACGGCACATCGAGGTAGTAACCGTGGGTCGGTCCACGGTGGTCGGCGCGCAGCCGGGCGAGCATGTCGCCGTAGCGGTCGGCGTACAGGATGCCCTCCACCAGCACGTGATAGCCGGCGTCCAGGGCGTACCGGGCGACGGCCTCCCGATCATGAAACCGTCGCCAGCTCGTGGGCCAGGGGCTCCGACATCTGGGGTGAGTACGGCAACGGGCGGTGGACGACCGCGAGTTCGGCCCCCTGCGCGGCGAAGGACGCGGCGCCCGCGGACGTTTCGGCGGGGTCGCCGGGGTGGCGGATCCTGCCGCAGACGCGAGGCTGGCACGCCCTCCGCCACTGCCTTAAGGGCACGGGGCACCCCCATGCCCTCGCTCACCTGTGCTGATGAGGCGCCGTCGATGTCCTGCAACCTGATCCGTCGTTCTCGGTTTCGACGTGCTTCAGGTACGCGCTGAGGTACGTGGCCGCGTGCAGCATGGCGCGGCCCCGCGCGGTGAGTCTGTGCTGCCAGGCGTCCAGAGAGGCGGCGAGTGCGTCCGTGCCGCCGGCCGTGCGGATCTGCTGGACCACGGTGGCGATGTGCTCCAGCAGATAGCCCCCGCGTCGGAGCAGGTGCGCCAGCTCGGCGTCGCGGATGTCGTCGGCGTGAAAGACACGGTATCCGGTGGCCCGGTCCCGGGCGGGCGTGAGGATGCCCGCGCCTTCCCAATTGCGCAAGGTCGCCGGCGTGACACCGAGTTGGTGCGCGAGCTCGCCGACGGTGCGGGTTCCCGCGCCCGGGGCGGGGACCGGGGCAGCCGCGGACTCCGCCGTCAGGTGCCGCACCGCTGTGCGCACGGCATCAAGGGTGTCCCGGTCGCGCAACAACTGACTGTGCCCGCGGTCGATGAGCGTCAAGGCCTCGTCGAGATCGTCCCGATGGAGTGCGGCCATGACCTGGCCCCCGGCCGCGTAGCCGTACGCCGGGACGAGCGAGAGGTAGGCGCGGAGGGCGGCCGCGTGCACCTCGGTGTAGATCCGGTAGCCGCTGGGGGTGCGCTCGGCGGGCGGGAGGAACCCGTGCCGCTCGTAGTTGCGCACCGCCTGGGTCGAGATGCCGTGCTCGCGTGCGAGGTCGGTCGGTCGCAAGGTGATCACCGGTTGAGACTTTACCGCAGTCCGCTCCGTGGAGTGGCTGACTCTGAGCACTGGGGCCGCAGAAAGCCTCAACCGCTCTTTCAAGGATACGATTGAGGCTCATGAGTCAGGACATCCGCGACTTCGTCACCCCGTCATGCGACCTCTTGGCGCTGGGTGAGCCGACACACCAGGAACCGGCCTTCGGGAGGGTACGGAACGAACTGTTCGCCCAACTGGCCGACCACGGCTTCCGATCCATCGCCCTTGAGATCGACCGCGTGGCCGCCCTCGCCGTGAACGACTACGTCCAGGAGGGAACCGGCAGCCTGGACACGGTCATGCGCGAAGGCTTCTCCCACGGCTGGGGAGGCCAGGACGCCAACAGGCGGCTGGTCAGCCGGATGCGCGAGTACAACGAGGGCCGGCCGCCAGGACAGCGTCTGGCCTTCCACGGCTTCGACGCGCCGACGGAGAACACCAGCGCGCCCAGCCCGCGGCCCTATCTGGAACACGCCCGCGACTATCTGGCACTCGACCTCGACTTCGCGGGCCTCATCGGAGACGACACCCGGTGGAGCCGCACGGAGGCGGTCCTGGACGCCGCGATGTCGCCCGGCGCCTCGGCCGAGGCCGAGCGGCTGCGGTCGCACGCCGACGACATGCTCAACTCGCTCTACGCACGCGCACCCGAGCTGATCGCGGCGACCTCCCGCGACGAGTGGTTCAGGGCCCGGACCCACCTCACCGCCGGCCTCGGCCTGCTGCGCTACCACAAGCAGTGCGCACAGCCCCTCGAACCAAGTCTCCGGATAGCCGGGCTGCACGCCACCCGGGACGCGCTCATGGCCCAGAACCTCCTGGACATCCGTGGCATCGAGGAAGCACGGGGCGCGACCCTGGTCTTCGCGCACAACCTCCATCTGCAACGGAACCTGTGCGTCTGGCGCCTGGGCGACCTGGCCGCCGACTGGTCCGGCGCCGGTGCCGTCGTGGGCTCCCTGCTGGGCGAACGGTACGTCTGTGTCGTCGGCAGCCTGGGCCGCAGCGAGGCCCTCGGGCTACGCGACCCGGACCCGGACACCTACGAGGGCCGCCTCCAGCGCCGTATCACCACATGGGGCCTGGAAACGGCCACCACGGTCACCGCGTCCAGCAGGGCCCCCGTCGCCCGCACACGGACGGACACCCATCCCAGGCAGGGCTATTTCCCGCTCGACCAGGCGACGCTCGACGCGGTGGACGCGGTCCTGCACCTCAGCGACGGCACGGCCGCGCACACCTGACGGCGGCGCGGAGGCCAAGCCCGACGCGGCGCCGCCGGGCCACACACGCGAACGTCACCGCTCGCCTCCGAGGCGGACGGCCCGGCGGCCCGTAGTCTGGGTCCGTGACCGGCGAGACTGATCTGCACACACTGCTCCGCGGCATGCGTCCGGAGCTGAATCCGGGCCGCTATGTCTTCACCATGGCCGAGGGCGGCGTGCCGTCCGGTGTCACCCCCGTGGTGACGGTGGCCGAGCAGGAGGGCCTGACCCTGGTCGTGCCGCAGGCGGAGGCCGACGGGGCGGGGATGGCGTACGACTATGTCGCCGCGTGGATCACCTTGCGGGTGCACTCCGCGCTGGCCGCGGTGGGGCTGACCGCCGCGGTCTCCCGCGCCCTCGCCGACGCGGGCCTGAGCTGCAACGTCGTCGCCGGCTTCCACCACGACCACCTCTTCGTGCCCCATGAGCAGGCCGAGCAGGCCGTGGATGTCCTCAAGCGACTGGCACGCGACTCCTCCTGACCCGGCCACTCGGACCGGCGCGGCTGAGGCACGACAGCTCGGCAGGACCGCCGACATGTCTCGCAGACACTCTGCAGGGACGCGGCAAGGTCCTCGACGGCCGACTGCCGAGTCCCGCCCCTACCCGTACCCCATGGTGCGGGCGATGGTGTTGCGGCGAGCCGCATCAGCCACTCGGTGACCGTCACCTCCGTGCCCCGGCCCTGGTTCGAGCAGGCCAGAACACTGGAGGGCACACTCCATGGCGACAGCCGCCCGACAGCCGCCGAACTGCGCGGGTCCGTACGGGTCCTCGGCCGCTGAGAGTGTCTGCGGCGGGCGCGGTGCGGCTCATGTCGGTCTGCGTACGTGGTGGCAGGCGGCCGCGGGACGGCGATTCTCCGGTACGCCGTTCGAGGCGCGCGTCGGGCACCGATACGCCGGGGCGACCTTGCGTGCCGTGCCCCGCCCGCAGGGCGACGGGCGTTGGGAGATACAGCTCGCCCTGCACCTCCATGCCGCTCGGTCCTTCGCCCCGCAGCCACCGTCGCCCCCCGTTCTTCCGAAGACGGCTGCGCGAGGCATTCGCAGCCGCCACGGACGGCTTCGCCCAGGAGTGGAACGAGACCGTCCCGAAGACCATGGCCCAGGACATGAGCCGACTCCGCGAACGAGTCCAGGACGCGGCCGCCGCGCCACCGGAGGAGACACGCCCCTGACGGCACGCCCGGCGGACGAACGTGCCTCGGCCACCTGGCCGCCTCGCAGCGGCTTGACGTTGCCCCCGAGGGCAGGGTTTAGCGTTTGAGCGAGGTGAGCGGCATGAGGATCAGCGAGCTGGCGCGTCAGGCCGGCGTGACGACCAAAGCGGTGCGGTACTACGAGTCGCTGGGGTTGATCACACCCGAGCGCCTCCCCAACGGTTACCGGAACTACGACGAGGACGACGTACGCCTCGTACGGGAGATCAGGACGCTGCACCGGCTGGGCATCCGCGTCGAGCGCACCCGGCCCTTCATCGAGTGCCTGGCGGCCGGACGCGCGTACGCGGACGACTGTCCCGCCTCGCTGGCGAGCTACCGGGAGGCCATCGACGAGCTGACCGAGCGGATCGAGGCGCTGAGCGCCCGCCGGGCGACGCTGATCGCCAACCTCGACGCGGCCGCTCACCGGTGCAGCGGCGTCGTACCGCCCGAGGAGAAGGACACAGGAGCCATGGACTATCTGACACTGCCCGCCAACCTGCCGGTCCCCGAGGACGACGGCGCGGCGGACCATCTGCCGGGCACGCGGGTGCCGGGGCTCGCCCTCCTCGACACGGCGGGGCGTACGGTGCGCCTGGACACGCTGGGCCCGCGCCGCACGGTCGTCTATGTCTACCCGCTCACCGGCCGGCCCGGCACCGACCTGCCGGAGGGCTGGAACTCCATTCCCGGCGCTCGGGGCTGCACTCCCGAGTCATGCGGTTTCCGCGACCACTTCCAGGATCTCCTCGAAGCCGGTGCCGGCCGTGTCCACGGGCTGTCCAGCCAGGACACCGGCTACCAACGCGAGGTCGTGGAACGCCTCGGGCTGCCCTTCGACATGCTCTCCGACCCCGACCTCACTCTGGCCGACGCGCTCGGACTGCCCACGTTCGAGGTCGAAGGGCTGCGGCTGTTCAGGCGGCTGACGCTCGTCCTCCGCGCCGGCGTGATCGAGCATGTCTTCTACCCGGTTTTCCCGCCGAACGAGCACGCCGAGCAGGTCCTGACCTGGCTGCGCGAACACCCTCTGTAGAAACGCCGCCGGTGTGCGCCACCTGCCGAGCCTCGTTAACGCCGGCCTACGGCCTCAGGGCGCGTGTGTGGCCGCTCCGTGCAGGAACGCGACGGTGGTCGCCACGAACCGGTCCGCGTCGTCCAGCCACGGGAAGTGTCCGGCTTCAGGTTGTACGACGAGGTGCGCGCTCGGAAAGAGGGCGGCGAACTCGGCCATCGTGGGCGGAGGGGCGCCCGGGTCGACCTCACCGGCGAGCAGCAGCACCGGTGGCTCGAAGCGGGCGAGCGCGGCGCGGGCGGCCTCGGGGTCGAATGCGCCCTCGGCGCCGAACGCGGCCACGACGTCCCGGTTCACCTGCTCGTCCTCCGCCGCCTTGTGGGCCTGGGCCACCTCGTCCCAACGGCCGTAGGAGAACGGCGCGATGGCCCGGAAGTTGTCGAACGTGGCCGCGCCCGCGCCGATCGCCTCCAGGGCCGCGAACGCCGCCGGAAACCATGGCTCGTCCCGGCGCGGCAGTACGGTCTCGCGCCGGAGTCGGCCGGTGATGGCCAGGCCGACGGCTCTGACGCTGGGCGTGATGAGCACGAGCCTGTCGACGCGTTCGGGGTGACGGCTCAGATACCGCACGGCCAGATTCGCTCCGGCGCTGTGCGCGAGCAGGTCCATGCGGTCCAGGCCGAGGTGTAGACGCAGGGCCTCCACGTCCTCGACGAGCCGGTCGCAGCGGCAGGAGGCGAGGTCCCGCGGCACAGCGGACCGGCCGGTGCCCCGCAGGTCCAGCCTGATCAGCCTCCGGTGCGCGGACAGGCCGCCCAGGTCGCCGAGGTAGGTCGACTGCTGCGGTCCGCCGGGCAAGCACACACCAGTGGCTTCCCGTCCCCGGAGACACGGTAGGCGAGTTCGGCTCCGTCGTACGAGATGAATGATCCCATGGCCGCATTCTGCGGGCGATGCCATGTCCTGGCCATCGGTTCGGCCATGCCTCGATCTCCTGTGGGCGTTACCGACTGCGGTGGCAGCCTGGGCTCTTACCGCGCCTTTACCCGCGCAACGCACAGGATTCAGTGAGCAGAAACAGGTCCGTCGATCCGTATCATCCATGTGTCGGGACAACCCGCAGGACAACTCCCGCTCTGCCGGGGAACCCGCACCACAACTCCCGCTCCTCACTTGCCACAACCGCAGGCGAAGGGGCGCACCACAGTCACGATCGGAGCGACAGATGCCTGAGCCAACCACTCCCGTCACCGAGTTGACCTCGCAGTACGTCAGCCAGGTGACCAACGACCTGGAGCACAACGTCAAGGAACAGGAACGCATCACCGACGAAATCGCCGCCTTGCAGGATCAGTTGGCCGCGCTGCAGCACGACCACACGATTCTCGTGAGCATGCAGGAGGCGCTCGGTGTCGTGACCTCGGTGGGCGCACCTGCCACCACCAGCGAGGCCCCCGTGGTTCCCGCCCCGCGGACGCAGTCCCCCACCGCGTCCGACACCACGTCCGGCACCGTGTCCCGCACCCGCCGCGTGCCGAAGAAGGCGACCGAGGAGCAGCCCGAGCCCAAGAAGCGGTCCGCCAAGAAGCCCGCGGCGGCCAAGCCCGCGGCGAAGAAGGCGGCCGGTCAGACGGCTCAGCCCACGCTCGTCGAACTCGTCCGTCGCCATCTCGCGGAACAGCAGGAGCCCCGCTCGGCGGCCGAGGTCTCGGAGGCGCTCGGGAAGGCGCATCCCGACCGGGAGATCCAGACCAAGGTCATCCGTACCACTCTGGAGAACCTCGTGGCCCGCAACAGCGCCCAGCGCACCAAGCAGGGCTCGTCCGTCTTCTACACCCTTTCCAACGCGTCGGATCCGGCGCCGGCGACGGCGGAGAGGTCCCAGCCGGGCGCCGGCGAGTGAGCCGTGGCCACATCGCCCCGTCCTGACCGTGCCGGGCGCCGGAGGGCTGTTCCAGTCCGCTCGGGGCCGGTCCCGGCCGGCACCGGCGGGTGTCGCCGTGTCCCGGACGGGGCTGGTCCGGTGCGGCTGTGTGCCCTGCCGTCGCCGGTGGCCGGCTGAAGTGACGCAGTGTCGGACACGGCCTTCTGCGGCTCACTGGCCCATGGTGGCCTTCTGCCGCGTCTCGTCGAACTCCGTCACCGGGTCACCGCCGGTCCGCCAGGGCCACGCCGTGACGATCCCGCCGACCGCCTCGAAGACGGAACGGGCCTCGCCACGCCGGTCCGCGGCCATCAGCGCGTAGGCCAGCAGGTTGAGGTCGGCGAGCGCCTTGGCGTGCCGGAGAAACCCTGCCTGGCTCCAGGTGTGCGCCGCGCGGTCGAGAGCCTGTGCGGCCATTTCCTGGGACCAGTGGTTGCGCGCGACCAGTGCCTCGAATCCGCCGCGGTCGAGGATGGCGTGGTAGTGGAGGATCTGAGCGCTGAGTTCGGTCGCCACGCACGGCGCGTTGGCGGGCATGCGGGCGCGCAGGGCGTCCACGAACTCCAGGATCTGGACGCGCGAGCCCGCCTCCTGCGGGCTGAGGTAGTTCAGCATGCTCAGGTAGGCCTCGCGGTTCCAGCGATCGCGTGCGAGGATCTCGTTCCACACCCCGAAGACCTGGGACTGCTCCCGGCGTTCCAGGCGTGCCACCGCGAGGAGGGCCACCCACGGGGTGGGGTCCTCCGGGGCGAGTTCGGCGGCCCGCAGACAGGTGTCGATGGTGCCGGCCGGATCTTCCAGGCGCCCCTGAGCGCGGGCCTGTGCGACCTGGGTCCAGGCATGCAGGACGAGTGCGTCCGCGCTGCGCGGCTCACGCGTGACCCAGGACCGCGACAGATGCGAGCCGGCGAGGTATCCCGCCAGGACGTCGATCCGATGCGTCCGGCGGTCCCAGTCGCCCGGGTCCTGCTCCAGGAGGCGGGACATCTGCGCCACACACAGCTCGGTGGTCGCGATGGTGCCGGTCCTGGCGGTCGCCACAAGCGACTTCAGCAGCTTGCCCAGATCCTGGTCGTCCAGCTCCGGAGCAAGGCGTGCCCGCTTGCGGCGACTTGAAAGAAATGCCATGTCAGGAGGCTAGAGCGGATCGGTGGGCGCACAAGAGCTGGGCCGAGATCGTTATGGTTTACACGAATCATCACGCATCTGTCCCGACCGACGCGGAGGTGTGCGTCAGTCCGGCAGTACCGATTCCTCCAGCTGCCCGACGGCGTCCAGCGGTACGGCGAGGAAGGCCGGCGCCGCGAGGGCCGCGACGCCCGCCGCCGCGGCCAGTGTGCCGGGCAGCGACCAGGTGGCGAGCGGCCCGGCGATCGCCGCGCCGGACGCGAAGCCGGTGATCTTCAGACTGGCGCCGGTGATGAAGATCTGGCCGCGCAGGTGCTCCGGAGCCTCACGGTGGCGTACCGCGAACAAGGCCGCAAGCTGCGGTCCTTCGCCGATGCCGGCCAGCAGCAGGGCCAGGACGAGCACGGCTGGGCGTCCTGTTGCCGCCAGGGCGAGCGCTCCGGCCTGGATCAGGGCGGCGCCCCAGATGATCGAGTCAGGGGTGAGGGACTGCGGAAACCGCGCGAGTACGGCGTTGGCCACCAGGGCGGAGACCGCCGCGCAGGACAGCAGCAGCGCGCCACGGCCCGCCCCGCCGAGGACACGGTCGCCCAGCAGCGGCACACAGGCCGTCAGCATGCCCTGCGCCACACAGCACACGACGGAGGCCAGGGTCGCCCGCGCCAGCCGGGGTTGTCCGACGATGACCCGCATGCCGGCGGCGAGGTCGCCGATCAGTGAACCCCGCCGGGCGTCCCGCACCCGCACGGGACGGCTCGGCAGGGTCCACACGGCGGGCGCCGCCGAGCCGATGAGCGCCGCCGACACCACGACGGCTGTCGGTGCGCCTGGCGTCTGGGCCAGGCCGCCCGCCAGGACCGGACCGGCCAGGCTCGCCATGCCGAAGGTCATGGCATCGAGGGCGTTGGCCCGTGGCAGCCGCTCTGCCGGCACCACCCGCGGCAACTGGCCCGTCCAGCCACCCGACAACGCGGGCCCCAGGAGCCCGGTCAGTACCGCGATCAGGACCGTGACGGCGAACGGAAGCCGAGCGAGGCCGAAGAGGATCACCACGAGACCCATCGCGTAGAGGACGAGCGCCGCCGCCAGCAGCCGCCCCGGCCGCCGCTGCCTGTCCAGCACCGCCCCGAGTACCGGGCCCCCTGCAACCGCCGCGGCCGTGATGGCTGCGAGCAGTGCCGACGCTTCGGCGGCCGACCCGGCGACGGCGTATGCCGCCAGCATCAGCGCCGGTCCCGACATCTCGTCCCCGACACGTGCCATCACCGCCCCCACGGCATAGGAGGCCATCGCGTGACGCCTTATCACCCGAGTGACGCTACTCAGGTAACTCAAAACCTCACAATATGCGTTACATTGAGCTGATGTCCTCCCCCAACCACCCCGACGGCGACTGGTCCACGCGGCACTCCGTCCTGACCATGGCTCGCCGCACCGCCGCCCTGGTCAACGCCCTCGCCGAGGCCCAGCCCGGGCCCGGCCACGTGGTGGAGGTGCTCCGCGCGTACGGCGAGCGGGGCCCCCTCGACCTCACCTCCCGCGATGTCACGCGGATGCGTGACGCCGCCGAGCAGCTCCGGGAGGTCTTCGCCGCCGAGCACGCCAACGAGGCCGCCGTCGCCCTCAACCGCCTGCTGCGCACCCACACCGGACCACTGCGCCTCACCTCACACGGCGGAGACACGCCCTGGCACCCCCATCTCGACCACGACGACAACGCCCCCTGGGACGAGTGGTTCCTCGCCTCGTCCTGCCTGGCACTGACCGTCCTCGTCTGGGACCGCCAGCTCCCGCCCGGCAGAATCTGCGCATCGCCGGTCTGCCGTAACGTCTTCATCACCCAGGGACCAGGGCCCGAACGCCGCTACTGCTCCCGGCGTTGCGCAACCCGCGAGCGCGTCGCGGCCCATCGCCGAGCTCGCTCCGCGGAGTCACCTGGGTGACCATGAAATCGCCGGGCTGACCGGCGTGCGTGTCCACACCATCGCCGCCATCGACCTCCTCCTCTCCCCTGGCACCCTCCTTTCCGCGCTGCACACCACCTGAGGCTTTCGCCCGCCACACCATCTGAGGCCGCAGACCCCGTCAGCCCGCCTGCTACGAGTTGCTGCCCTTGCAGACCGACCAGACCTCCCTGAGCAGGGCCGGGTAGTTCTCGCCGTATGTGGCGATGCCCGCGTACACCGCGTCCAGGGCCGCCTGCAGTGCGTCGGGGTCGGCGGCGCCGAGCAGTGCGGGGAGGGCCATGTGCGGTTGGGAGAAGGGCAGGGAGGGGTCCGGCTCGCCGATGGTGACCCGCAGGGTGTATTCCGCGGCTCCGGTGGGCTCGGGATTCGGCGGTTCGGCCGGCGTCGGCGACGCCTGCACCCACTCGGCAGCGGGGCCCGCGACCAGTGTGGTCGGGTCGGACACGGGAATCGGCAGGGACACCTCGCCCCAGGGGAACGGTGTCTCGAAGGGCGGGCGCTCGGGCGGGATGGCCCGGCGGACAGTTCTGTCCGGGACCCGTGGGTCGGCGTTCAGGGCTTGCCACGCATGGCCCTCGTCATCGAGCGGCGGCGGCAGCGGCCGCTCGTCGGTGACGGCGGTGAGTCCCGCGGCGATCCAGTCCAGCTCCGCCAGACCGGCCGCCTCGCAGGCGCGGCGCGCGGCCAGCAGAGCCACCACCCGCTGGGCGGCCGGGCCGGCCGCGTCCATGGCATGCACGAGGGCTGCGTCGAAGCGGAGCAGCCCGTGTACATTGCCGCCGACCTCGCGAAGGGCCTGGCTCGGCGACCGTCCGCCCCACTCCCAGCGTTCGTAGGCCAGTTCGCGTTCTCTTTCCGCCTGTTCCTCCGCGAGGCGGGCCTGGCGCAGGGCCTCGGCGCGTTCGGCCGGTGGGGGAGGCGGTGGGAGCCGTCGGGCGTAGTCGTGCCAGTACTCGGCAATCGCTGAGGTCTGCTTCACGACACGGTCCGGCGCGGGCGACGACGGCCAGAACTGCAGGAGATAGCAGTCCAGTTGGGGCTCGCCATCCAGCCGGGTGTCCTGCTTCCCGGCCATGTCCATGCCCTTGGCGCAGTAGCGGACCCGGTAGTCGGTCTCTTCCAGGCCCAGCTCCCACGAGCCTTCGCCGCCCCACAGCACGAGCACGGCGCTGTCCGAGACAGGGCGGAAGGACACCTCCACGACGTCCTCCCAGCCGGGATCCAACGGCGGGGCCCAGTCGTGCACTTCGGCTGTGAAACCCACGTCGCCCGTGTGCAGCCCGGTGGTGAGCCACAGGGTTCCGGGGATCGCCGCCCCGCACAGCCCGGAGGACTGCCCGGCGAACGCCTCCGCGAGATCCGGGCCGTAGCTGTCCGGATCGCTCTCGACGTACATCTGCCCGTAGTGGACGTGGACTTCTCCCTCGACCGGCCTGCGCACCATCATTACCCCCATCGCCTCCAGTACCGGGCCATGCTCCGCACCCTACGACCCGCCACTGACAACGCCTGAGTCCACACATCACCGCGCCCGCGCCTGGCCGGCTCCGCCGGGCTCACGTTGGAAAGCGGGCCACAGGTGCCGGTGCTGGTGCTCCCCGGCACACTGCAGCAGAGCTGGCTGCGCCGCCTCCCCACTCCTCGCACGGTGCGGGTTTCACCCCTGGGGTGGAGAGCATTTCCACCCGTGGGTGCGTGCTTTCGGGGCCGGACGTGGGCCACCGTGGATGGTGGCATCGCCGAAGGTGAGGAGCGTGCGCGATGGCTCTCCCCAGTCTGTTCTCCGTGCTGGGCATCCTGTGCTGGGTCGGGTACGAGGTGCTGTTGCGCCGTCGGGAGGACGCGGCCGCGGGCACATGGCAGGCCGACGACCGGGACCGCGGTTCCACGCGGCTCCTGATCGTCTCCTATCTGGTGGCCGTCGTGGTCAACGTCTCCTTCGGCCAGGCGTCGATCGGCCCACTGACCATGGCGCTGCGCTGGCTCGGTGTCGCCGTGCTGGCCGGCGGACTGGCGCTGCGTGCCTGGGGCATGCGCACGCTGGCCCAGTACTACACCCGCACGCTGCGGACGGTCGCGGATCAGCGTGTGGTGCAGGAGGGCCCGTACAGACACATCCGCCATCCCGGGTACTGCGGCAGCCTGTTGGTGTGGATCGGGTACTCGCTGGGCCTGGGCAGCTGGCCGGCCAGCCTGATCGTGACAGCGCTGCTGACGGCTGCCTATGTCTGGCGGGTCAGCGCCGAGGAGCGCCTGCTCATAGCCACCTTGGGCCCCGCGTACACGGACTATCGCGGCAGAACGAAGCGTCTGGTGCCCTTCGTCTTCTGACGGCCGCCGTGGCCCATGCTCCCCCCTCGTCTCCCCCGCAAGGTCGAGGTCCGTTCGCCGCCAGTGTTCCCCGGGCCTCGCCGGTGAGATGGAGGCATGACTTCAAAGGCAGACCTGACGGGCAAGAAGACCCTCGTCACCGGCGGCAGCCGGGGCATCGGTGCGGCGACGGCACTGCGACTGGCTCAGGAGGGTGCGGATGTGGCCGTGACCTATGTGCACGGGAAGGAGGCTGCGGAGGAGGTGGTACGCGCCGTCGAGGCGCTCGGTCGACGGGCGGTGGCCCTGCGCGCCGACGCGGCGGACGCCGAGGAAGCGGCGGGCGCGGTGGCCCGTGCGGCCGAGATGCTCGGGGGCCTGGACATACTCGTGAACAACGCGGCCGTCGGGCTGATGCAGCCCTTGGAGAACATGTCGCTCGCCGACGTGGACCACGTGATCGCCGTGAACGTACGAGGGATGTTCCTGGCCGCCCAGGCCGCTGCCGCGCTCATGGCGCCGGGCGGGCGGATCATCACCGTCGGCAGTTGTATCACCCATCACACACCGGGCCCCGGCGCCACGCTCTACGCGATGAGCAAGTCGGCGGTCGTCGGACTGACGAAGGCGCTGGCCCGGGAGCTGGGCGGACGCGGGATCACGGCGAACATCGTGCACCCGGGCCCGACCGACACCGACATGAACCCCGTGGACGGTCCCTTCGCCTCCGGCCAGGCGGCCATGACCGCCCTGGGCCGCTTCGGCACGGCCGAGGAGGTGGCGTCCGCGGTGGCCTATCTGGCGGGACCGGAGACGGCGTATGTGACGGGCGCGGAACTCTCGGTGGACGGTGGGTACGCGGCGTGAGTGCGCGGGGGGTTGAGTGCGCCGGGGGGTGAGTGAGTCGGGGGTGAGCGAGCGAGGTGGGTGAGCGGGGGCGGAGTAGGTGATCGGGGCGGGGGGAGTGAGCGAGGCGCGGCGTGTAGTGGTCGGGGTGCCCGGCCTCCCCCCACCGCCGGCGTGGGCGATACCAGGGCCTCGTGGCGGCCGTGCAAGCGGTCACGCCGAGGGAGACACTGCCTTGCCACGCACCGGCCGATAACTCGCGCTGCGCCGCGCCGGCGGGTCACTCGACAGTGCGGCCTCGGCCCAGGGACGTCCGGATGTCCGGCGGAAATTGGCCATACCTGCTGATCGGACCCGTCGCCGGGAAGGATTGACCCCACCACCGGCATGGGTTTTGATGAGCCGCATGTCGGGTGATACAGGGATCGGGGCCGATCCGGTTCTGGCCTTCGCCGCGCAGCAGGCGTGGGAGGCGTGGCTGGAGGAGCATCATGCCGATGTGCGCGGGGTGTGGCTGAAGATCCCGAAGAAAGACTCCGGAATCGACGGCGTCGACTACGCGGCAGCGCTGGAGTCGGCGCTCTGTTTCGGCTGGATCGACGGGCAGAAGAAGAGGCTGGACGAGCAGTACTGGCTGCAGCGGTTCACCCCGCGTCGGCCGGGCAGCAAGTGGTCGAAGGTGAACCGTCAGAAGGCGACCGAGCTCGCGGAGCAGGGCCGGATGCGGCCGGCCGGTCTGCGGGAGGTGGAGACGGCCAAGGCGGACGGGCGCTGGGAGGCGGCGTATGCCAATCAGCGCACGGCCACGGTGCCCGACGACCTCCGGGCGGCCCTGGACGCCTCTCCGACGGCGGCTGACTTCTTCGCCACACTCGACAGCCACAACCGGTACGCGATCCTCTACCGGATCCAGGACGCCAAGAAGCCGGAGACCCGGGCAGCCCGCATCGAGAAGTTCGTCGCCATGCTCGCCGCGCAGCAGAAGATCTACCCCTGATTTGATCGACAGCACCTCCGTGAACTCCTCGCCTGTGGACGCCTGTACGTCGGCGGAGTCGGCCCGGCCTCGGCCCGATGGCCGGGGCCGCTACACCGGTGTGGTGGGCCTGGTCCCAACATGCCGCCAGGCTCCGCGAGATCGAGCACCGCGCCCGCGATGCCCGCTTCGCCCCGCTCGCCACCCCCCGCTTCCGCCGTCCCGACGAACCCGTCAACTGGCTGACCTCCCTCGACGCGGCCGAGGCAGGCAGCCGCTCATAGGTGGCACAGTGCGGCGGCCGCGGCTCCGGCCCCGCACATGCCGTGCGCACCGGGGCCGGGCGGGGTCGCCGCTGAGCAGAGGAACACACCCGGCAGGCCGGTCGAGTACGGCTCGAAGGTCGGGCGGGGGCCCAGGAGGAGCTGAGGAGTCGTCCGGGCGCCGGTGATGATGTCGCCGCCGGCGAAGTTGGGGTTGGCGGTGGCGAACGCGGCGGGCCGGGTGGCCTGCCAGCCCACGATACGGTCGCGGACTCCGGGGGCGAACCGCTCCAGCTGACGGAGGACCGCTTCGGTCGCGTCCCCGTCGTAGCCGTGCGGAACGTGGGCGTAGGTGTACACCGGGTGGACGTCGCCCACCGAGCGGGAGGGGTCAGCCAGGTACTGCTGGCCGACCAGCACGAAGGGGCGCTCGGGCATACGTCCAGCCACGATGTCCCGCTCCGCGCGGACCACCTCGGCGAGCGGGCCGCCGAGGTGCACGGTGCCGGCCCGTCGCGCGTGCTCGTTCGTCCAGGGCACACCGCCCTCGACGGCCAGGTCGAGCTTGAAGGCGGCGGGTGCGCGCCGGTAACGCCGGTAGGCGCCGCGTGCCCTGGCCGGGAGGCGGTCTCCGTAGAGGGCGGCGACCTGGCCGGGGTCGAGGTCGAGGAGGGTGACGTCGGCGGGCGGGAGCTGGCGGGGGTCGGTGACGCGGACGCCGGTGTGGATGGTGCCGCCGTGCTTGCGCAGCACAGTTTCCATGCTGCGGGCGATGGCCTGCGAGCCGCCTTCGGCGACGGCCCAGCCGGCGGCGTGTCCAGCGGTGAGTATGGCCAGCCCGATCGCCGAGGTGAACGGGCGTGACAGCGGACGGAAGGCGTGTGCCGCCACGCCCGCCCACAGGGCCCGCGCCTGCGGGGTGGTGAAGAGACGGGCGAGGAGGGTGGCGGGAAGGATGGTCGGCAGCCCGAAGCGGGCGAGCAGCAGCGGGTGCGAGGGGAACCGCAGCAGGGGGCCCATCACCTCGGGTGCCAGCGCGTCCCAGTGTCGTACCGGAGTGGTGAAGAGTGCACGATACCGGTCGCCGTCGGGCCCGAGCAGGCGTGCGGTGTCCGCGACGGAACGCAGCAGTACCCCGGCGCTGCCGTCGTCCAGCGGGTGGACGCAGTCGATGTCCGCCGACAGCCAGCGCAGGCCGTGTTGTTCGAGGCCGAGTGCGCGCAGCGCCGGGGACGTGACGGCCGTGGGGTGGACGGCCGAGCAGTGGTCGTGCAGGAGTCCTGGCAGCAGCGCCTCGTGGCTGCGGGTGCCACCGCCGACCTCGTCCGCCGCCTCCAGGAGCGTCACGTCCAGTCCTGCCTTGGCGAGCAGGGCGGCGGCAGCGAGCCCGTTGGGCCCACCGCCGACCACCACCGCGGACGTCATGTGCTGCACCTCGGCATGACCGCGTTCGAGGGGGTGCGAGGTGGCGGCATCCGTCTCATGTGTACGAGTGTGCCGGTGAACAGGCCCGCCTTCCCAGCGGATTCGTCAGGCGCCGGCCCCGGATGGTGCCGGCGCGCATGGTCCCGTGCCCATGCCTGTCTTCAGCACTGGGGCCGTTTCCCGTGGTTGGCGGCATGGCTGCGCCGCGACTTCTTCTTCCGGCGTCGCTTCGAGGACATCAAAACCTCCAGAGGTCGATCCGTCAGCCCTGCTCTCGGTCGGTCTCGGCCTGTTCCTCCTTACGTCGGGGCCCGGAGGCCTCCCACTTGGTGATGGCGCGCCATGGGGTCCTCCGTCACCGCTCCGTCGTCGCGCCGCCGGTCTCGGCGGGCTCGCCGGAGCTGCTGGTCTTCCGCACCGTGCAGTGCAGAGAGTCGTGCTGGACGTCGGCCACGATGGTGTTTCCCGGCTCGGCCTCGCCACTGAGCAGGAGGGTGGCGATGCGGTTGTCGAGTTCCGCCTGGATCGTGCGGCGCAGCGGCCGGGCACCGAACTCCGGCTGATGACCGTGCGCGATCAGCAGCTTCTTCGCCGCCTCGGTCACCTCCAGCGTCATGCCCTGCGCACGGACGCGGCGCTTGCTCTGCTCCAGCAGATGATCCACGATCTGCGCCAGGTCGTCCGAGGTCAGCCCGTGGAAGATGATGATGTCGTCGATCCGGTTGAGGAACTCCGGCAGGAACCTCGTCCGCAGATCCTCCATCAACTCGCCCTTCAGCTCCGACACATCACCTTTGTGATCCAGGATCCGGTGCGCCCCGATGTTGGAGGTCATGATGATCACGCAGTGCCGGAAGTCGACCGTACGGCCCTGGGCGTCGGTCAGCCGGCCGTCGTCCAGGATCTGCAGAAGCGTGTTGAAGACGTCCGGGTGCGCCTTCTCCACCTCGTCGAACAGCACCACGCTGTAGGGCTGGCGGCGCACCTTCTCCGTCAGCTGGCCCGCTTCCTCGTACCCGACGTATCCGGGAGGGGCACCCACGAGCCGGGCCACGGTGTGCTTCTCCTGGAACTCGCTCATGTCGAACCGGATCATCCGGTCCTCGTCCCCGAACAGCAACGCGGCCAGCGTCTTGGCCAGTTCGGTTTTGCCCACACCCGTGGGGCCGAGGAAGAGGAAGGAGCCCACCGGCCGGTTCGGGTCGCCCATGCCCGCCCGGTTGCGCCGCACCGCCTGGGACACGGCCGTCACGGCCTCGTCCTGGCCGACGATCCGGGCGTGCATCTCCTCCTCCAGCTTGAGCAGCTTCTCCTTCTCGCTCGCCGTCAGCTGCGACACCGGGATCCCGGTACGGCGCGAGACCACGTCGGCGATGTCCGCCGCCGTCACCGACACCACGCCCTGCCGGCGTTCCTCGATGCCGGCGAGTTCGCCCTCCACCTGCGCGATCTCCCGCTTCAGCTGCGAGGCTTTCTCGAAGTCCTCCACGGACACGGCCTCTTCGAGTTCACGGCGGAGTTTGGCGATCAGGTCCTCGCGGCTGACCACCTCCGTGGAACGGCCCGCGCTGCGCAACCGCACCCGCGCCCCGGACTGGTCCATCACGTCGATCGCCTTGTCGGGCAGGAATCGGTCGGTGATGTAGCGGTCGGACATCTCGGCGGCGGCCGCCAACGCCGCGTCGTCGAAGCGGACCTGATGGTGAGCCTCGTACGAGTCCCGCAGCCCCTCCAGGATCTGCACGGTCTCCTCCACCGTCGGCTCGGGCACCATCACTGGCTGGAACCGGCGCTCCAACGCCGCGTCCTTCTCCACGTACTTGCGGTACTCGTCGATCGTCGTGGCCCCGACCACATGCAGTTCACCGCGTGCGAGCGCGGGCTTGAGCATGTTGCCCGCGTCCATCGCCCCCTCCCCCGTCGCCCCCCGCGCCCACGACCGTGTGCAACTCGTCGATGAACAGGATGATCCGGCCCTTGGCGGCCTGGACGTCCTCGATGACCTTCTTCAACCGCTCCTCGAACTGGCCCCGGTACTGCGCGCCCGCGACCATCCCCGACAGATCCAGCGCCACGACCCGCTTGTCCTTCAGGGTGTCGGGCACCTCCCCCGCCACGATCCGCTGTGCCAGCCCCTCCACGATGGCGGTCTTCCCGACACCGGGTTCGCCGATGAGGACGGGGTTGTTCTTGGACCGCCGGGAGAGGACCTCGACGGTCTGCTCGATCTCCTCGGCTCGCCCCACCACCGGGTCGAGCTTGCCCGCCTTGGCCTCCTCGGTCAGGTCCCGGCCGTACTCGTCCAGCGTCGTGGCCGGCTGCTTCCGCTCGGCGGGCAGTCCGTCGGCCCGGGCGGCCTGTTCGGTCAGATCCGCCAGCTTCCGCGTGTCCGTGCCCTCGGCGCGCAGCAGCTTGGCGGCACCCGTGTCACTGTCACCCAGCAACGCGCTGAGGACGTGCTCGGGGCCGATGTACGACACACCGGCGGCCTGCGACTGGACGTAGGCGGCGCCGAGCGTGCGCTTGGCCGCCGGGGTGAGGCCCGGCTGCGCGGACGGCTCGCCGGACTCACGCGGCAGGATCTTCGCGATCTCGGCCGCCAGCGTGTCGGGGTCGACGCCCACCTGGGCGAGCAGCCTCCGGGACGGCTCGACCTTGGTGGCCGCCCACAGCAGATGTTCCGTGTCCAGATCGGCCGTACCGTCCTCGACCGCCCGCTGGGCAGCCAGGTTCAGCAGTTCCTGCGACGATTCCGTGAGCAGCCGTCCGATCGGCACCCGCTGCACCGCGGGAGGCGAGGACGCCGGAGACATCCCGAAGAACCGGTTGAACAACTCGCTGAAGGGATCCGACGAACCGAACGGTGCACCGAACGACATCGACATGACAGCTCCTGGACGCGGGGGCCCGTATTCCGCGGGGGATCGGTCTTCCGCAGCGAATCCGTGATCCGCGGGGTCGTTGTTCCGGGGTCCGTAATCACTGAACCCCGCTGGGCACTGCACCGCAAACGGAGGACACACACCGCCGTCACCGGTAACGCTGAGTCACTGCCCGCCGCTGTGCCGAGGACTCGATGGAGGGTCTGCCCGCGTCCACGAAGGGTTTGGCTTTGCGGGGAGCGGTCGGGTACACCCGTGCCGTGCTCTTTCGTCAGCTGGAATACCTCGTCGCCCTCTCCCGGGAGCGGCATTTCGCCCGTGCCGCCCAGGCCTGCCATGTCTCCCAGCCCGCTCTGTCGGAGGCGCTGCGCAAGCTGGAGGAGGAACTCGACATGCCGCTGGTGCGGCGCGGCCGCAAGTACGAGGGCCTCACCCCGGAGGGGGAGCGCATCGTCGTATGGGCGCAGCGGATCCTCGCCGACCGCGATGCCCTCAAGGACGAGGTCGACGCTCTGCGCAGCGGCCTGAGCGGCAGGATGCGGATCGGTTCGGTGCCGACGGCGTCCGGTGCCGTGGCCGAGCTGACCGGACCGTTCTGCGCGGCGCATCCGCTGGTCACGGTGGAGGTCATAGCGGATATGCAGTCGGTGGACATTCTGCGGCAGCTGCAGAACTTCGAGCTCGACGCCGCGGTCACCTATCTGCGCGAGGATCTGTCGGGGAACTTCCACACGGTTCCGCTGTATCAGGAGCGCTACGTCCTGCTGCTCACGGCCGCCGACGGCCTGGCCCGGCGTACGACGGCCACGTGGGCGGAGGCGGCGGGGCTGTCGCTGTGTCTGCTGACCGGGACGATGCAGGGCCGCCGGGTGCTGGACGAGCTGTTCGCGCGGGCCGGGACGCAGCCCTCGCCCCGGCTGGAGACCGACTCCGTGGCGGCGCTGTTCGCGCATGTGCGGACGGGGCAATGGGCGAGCATCGTGCCGCATGCCTGGCTCCATGTGTTCGGCGTCCCGCACGGCATGCGGGCGGTCCCGCTGGTCGAGCCCGCGGCGGCGGTGCCGGTGGGGCTGGTGATCGCCGCCCGGGAACCGGATTCGGTGATGGCCAGGGCCCTGACGGACATCGCCGGCACGACCGACGTCGCCTCGGCACTGGAACGCGTGCCCGGCGACCCGGGCCGGTAGCCGACGGCACCGGGCCGGATGCGGCATTCCGGGGACCGGTGCGGCTCGGCGGCTCCTCGGCCACGGTCCGCGGAGTCGCCAGGCGATGCGTCGGTCCCCCGGCGCTTCAGATGGATCGTGCGGCGTCGGCGCGCGTGGGCTCCAAGCGGATCAACACACCCTTTGACGTGGGGGTGTTGCTGATGTCGGCGACGCTGTCCAGCGGTACCAGGACGTTGGTCTCGGGGTAGTAGGAGGCGGCGGAGCCGCGGCTGGTGGGGTAGGCGACGACGCGGAAGTCCTCCGCCCGGCGTTCCAGCCCGTCGCGCCAGACCGTGATCAGGTCCACCCGGTCGCGGTCGGCGAGCCCGAGGGAGGCCAGGTCGGCGGGGTGGACGAGCACGACCCGGCGGGCGTTGTGGATGCCGCGGTAGCGGTCGTTCATCGCGTACGGCACGGTGTTCCACTGGTCGTGGGAGCGCAGCGTCTGCAGCAGCAGATGGCCCTCGGGGATGTGCGGCATCGTGAAGTCGTTGACGGTGAAGACGGCCTTGCCGCTCGGCGTGCGGAAGACGCGCTGGTTGACCGGGTTGGGCAGCCGGAAGCCGCCGGGCCCGGCCACGCGGGCATTGAAGTTCTCGAAGCCCGGTACGACCCGGGCGATGCGGTCGCGGACGGTGTCGTAGTCCGCCTCGAACTCCTCCCAGGGGATGGCCGGTGTGTCGCCGAGGGTCCTGCGGGCCAGCCGGCTGATGATCGCGACCTCGCTGAGCAGGTGCGGGGAGGCCGCTGCCAGGCGTCCGCGGGAGGCGTGCACCTCGCTCATGGAGTCCTCGACGGTGATGAACTGCTCGCCGGACGCCTGGATGTCGCGGTCGCTGCGGCCGAGGGTGGGCAGGATGAGGGCGGTGTCGCCGCAGACCGCATGGGAGCGGTTGAGTTTGGTGGAGATGTGCGCGGTGAGCCGGCAGCGCCGCATCGCATCCTCGGTGACCCGGCTGTCGGGTGTGGCCCGTACGAAGTTCCCGGCCACGCCGAGGAAGACCTTCGCGGTGCCGTCGCGCATGGCGCGGATGCCGTTGACGGAGTCCAGTCCGTGGTGCGCGGGCGGGGTGAAGCCGAACTCGCGGCCGAGGGCGTCAAGGAACCGCTGGGGCATGCGCTCCCATATGCCCATCGTGCGGTCGCCCTGGACGTTGCTGTGACCGCGCACCGGGCACACTCCCGCGCCGGGCCTGCCGATGTTGCCGCGCAGCAGCAGGAAGTTGACGACTTCGCGGACGGTGGGGACGCCGTGCTTGTGCTGGGTGAGGCCCATGGCCCAGCACACGATGATCTTCCCGCTGCGCAGCACCCGGTCGTGGACGCGTCCGATCTCCTCGCGGGTCAGCCTGGTCGCGGCGAGGATGTCCTCCCACGGGATCTTCCGCGCGTGGTCGGCGAAATCGCCGAAGCCGGTGGTGTGGGAGCTGATGAAGGAGTGGTCGAGTACCGTGCCCGGTCGCTCGTCCTCGGCCTCCAGCAGCAGCCGGTTGAGCGCCTGGAACAGGGCGAGGTCGCCGCCGGGCCGGATCTGCAGGAACTGGTCCGCGATCGGGGTGCCCCGGCCGATCACCCCGCGGGCCTTCTGCGGATGCTTGAAGCGGATGAGCCCGGCCTCCGGCAGCGGGTTGACCGCGATGACCTGCCCGCCGTTGCGCTTGGTCTCCTCCAGCGCGGTCAGCATCCGCGGATGGTTGGTGCCCGGGTTCTGGCCGACGACGAAGACGAGGTCCGCGGTGTGGATGTCGTCCAGGCAGACGCTGCCCTTGCCGATGCCCAGGGTCTCCTGCAACGCGGAACCGCTCGACTCGTGGCACAGGTTGGAGCAGTCCGGCAGGTTGTTGGTGCCGAAGGCGCGGGCGAAGAGCTGCAGCAGGAAGGCTGCCTCGTTGTTCAGCCGGCCGGAGGTGTAGAAGAGGGCTTCGTCCGGGGTGTCCAGCCCGGTCAGTTCGCCGGCGAGCACGTCGAACGCCTCGTCCCAGCCGATCGGTTCGTAGTGCGCGGCGCCGGGCCGCTTGATCATGGGCTCGGTCAGCCGGCCCTGCTGGTTGAGCCAGTAGTCCGACTTCTCGCCGAGTTCGGCGATCGAGTACCGGCGGAAGAATTCGGCGGTGATGCGCCGCGAGGTGGCTTCGTCGCTGATGTGCTTGGCGCCGTTCTCGCAGTATTCATTGCGGTGCCGTTTGCCCGGTGCGGGCTCCGGCCAGGCGCATCCCGGGCAGTCGAATCCCTTGACCTGGTTGATGTTGAGCAGGGTCAGCGCGGTGCGTCGTACGGTCGTCTGGCCCAGCGAGTACTCCAGTGCGTGTGTCACCGCCGGCACACCGGTCGCCCAGCGCTTGGGCGGGGTGGCCGTCAGATCGTCGCCGGGGTCCTCGATATCACTCATGATCCGGTCCGCCTCTTTCTGTTGTCATGCGGGCACGCGTGGGATATGCGTGCCCGCGTGTTGCCGCGTTCTCCGATGCGCACCGCACGGCAGCATCCGCCGCTTTCCTGAAGCAAGTCAAAGAGGTGTTTTCGATGACGTGATAAGCGCGGGTTATCGATAAGCGCCGCCTATCGGCAAACAAACCGGGCCTCTTTGACTTCCTCGGACGGCTGTTCAACGATGACCGGCATGACGGCATCCCGGACGGCCGACGGCACGGCACCGCACGGATCGCAGACTCAGCCCGGCACGCTCCGGCCCGCCCGGGCCTGGG